>NZ_CP048741.1:967044-968784 GCF_018336475.1 Romboutsia sp. 13368 | reverse complement strand
AGGTCATTTGTATTTATTTCATTTATATTTTTATTATTTATAGAGATTTCTCCCTCATTTACTTCCCAGAATCTCATAAGTAATCTTAATAATGTAGATTTACCAGATCCACTTTTACCAAATATTCCTATTACAGAGTCTCTCTTTAAATCCATTGAGAAGTCTTTTAATATTTCTTCTTCTCCATAAGAGAATGTTATATTATCACAGCTTATATCACCAAACTCTGACTTTTCCCTACCTTCAACATCTCTAACTACTGGCTCTTCTTCAAGTAAATCTAAAACTCTATTTCCTGCAGCTAATGTATGGAATAAGTTATTTGATAAGTTACTTATTGCAACAACTGGACCAAATGAACTCATTAAAGCTATTAATGGGACTATAACTTCAACAAATGTTACCTCATTATTTATAAATAATATACTACCTGCAGTTAACATAGTCATACCACATAATAGTATTACTGCATGCCACATAATAGTATTACTGCATCTGTAACAGACTTATTATTACCTTCTTGCTTTAATAATAACTCTTGTTTATCTTCTAATACAGTTGTTCTTTCATTTATTTCATCTAAACGTTCTTTACCAACTTGATATTGTATTATATCATTTAATCCTCTAATACTACTTAAGAAATAAGAATTTAATTCTCCCATTTCATTTCTGTATTCTTGACCTATATGATTTCCTTTATTAGCTGACCATACTGGTATTAATATACCAACTAAGCAGTAAGCTACTAAAGCTATTATACCTAGTATAGGATTGTAGCTTCCTATGTATAAAACCATTATTAATGAAGTAATAACTGCAATTATTATTGGTGAAATTGTATGTGCATAAAATACTTCTAATAATTCTGTATCTGTTGTTACTAAAGATATTAAGTTACCCTTATCTCTTCCCTCTAATTTAGCCGGTGCTAAAGTACGAAGTTTAACAAACACTTTATGACGAATTAATGCTAATAATTTAAATGCTATATAGTGATTTGCACCTTGTTCTGCATATCTTAATATTCCTCTTAATATTGAACAAACTACTATTACAGTTCCTATTTGAGATAATGTAAATCCTGTATCAAATCCTAATACTGTAACTAATCCTATACCACCCATTACAATAATAAAGATGGCAGTTAAAAATCCTATAACACCCATAGTAACAGCTGCAACCATTACATGTATTAATGGCTTAACTAAACCAATTAGTTTGGCCATTACTTTTAAACCACTTCTATTCATGTTATATACCTCCTTTACCATAGCTTTCTAATTGTTTTTGTGTATTGTATAAGTTTGCATATATACCTTCTCTATCAAGAAGTTGATTGTGAGTTCCTTTTTCAACTACTTCACCAGAATCTATTGTATATATAATGTCTGATTTAACCACATTTTCTAAACGATGTGATATTAATATTATTGTTTTTGTTTTTGAAAGATAATGTATAACTTCCATTATTTGATTTTCACTTTCTGCATCTATATTAGATGTAGCTTCATCAAATATGTATATTGGAGTATCATGAAGTATAGCTCTTGCTAAACATAATCTTTGTTTTTGTCCACCTGATAAGTTAGACCCTTGTTCTAATAATAAAGTATTAAGTCCATCTTGGCTATTTATAAAATCAAGAAGATTTACTTTTCTTAATGCTTCTAACATTTCTTCTTTAGTTGCTGTTGGATTTCCCATTCTAAGATTATCTTCTACTGTTCCCTTAAATAAT
>NZ_CP048741.1:966050-966714 GCF_018336475.1 Romboutsia sp. 13368 | reverse complement strand
CTAAACATTCTATCACTTGCTGCCATACCATTCATTGCTATGTGGAAGTAAGATCCTAAAAGTCTTAATGGTATAAAGAACTCAGATGAAAGTAGTATAATTATTAATAAACTTCCAACTGGAATTTSCTTTACTAAACTGAGATAAAGCTATTATTATTCCAAGACCTGCTCCACCATATGCAATTAAATCCATAACACTTATTGAGTTAAGTTGCATAGTTAATACACGCATTGTTATTTTACGGAAGTTTTCTGCATCTCTATCCATATCAACAGTTCTTTTAGCATCTGCATTATATATCTTTAATGTAGTAAGCCCTTGTAAACTTTCCAAGAAACTATCTCCTAATCCTGTATAAATTCCCCAGTATTTAGCTAATAATTTTTTAGCAAATTTTTGTACTGCAACAATTGATATTGGTATTAATGGTACACATATTAATAATACTATTGATGTTTTAAAGTTTATAAAAGATAATATTATAAACAATGTTATTGGTGCTAATAAGCTATAGAATAATTGAGCAATATACTTACCAAAGTAAATTTCTAATTGTTCTACACCTTCACCAGACACTTGTACAACCTCTGCTGTTGCTACATGCTCTTCATATGAAGATCCAAGAGTTAATAATTTATTATAAATTTTTTCACRCAATGTC
>NZ_CP048741.1:961495-965536 GCF_018336475.1 Romboutsia sp. 13368 | reverse complement strand
CTTACAAAAATCAAGTCTTTTATGTGCATAATCTAATAATTCTTGACAACCTTCACATAATCCATGTTTATGCTTATGTTTCTTTTTACAGTATAAATTTATCATAAGATTTATAGTTTGTTTTTCTTTTTCTATTCTAGCCATAATATACTCCTAACAAACTTTTCTTGGAATGAAGTAAATTTCATCTTCATCTTTTCCTATAAGTCCTTCTACTTGATAAACCTCTTTTATAATATTTTCATCTATTATTTGTGATGGAGTTCCTTCATTTATAATTTTTCCATTTTTCATAATAACTATATTATGGCTATACTTTATAGCTTGGTTGATATCGTGAAGTACCATAACTATTGTTATGTTGTGTTCTTCATTAAGTTTTTTAACAACTTCTAATATTTCTATTTGATGATATATGTCTAAATAAGTTGTTGGTTCATCAAGCAGTAATACTTTTGTGTTTTGAGCTAAAGACATTGCTATAAAAGCTCTTTGTCTCTGCCCTCCAGATAAGTCCATTACTTTTTCATATCTTATCTCCGAAAGATTTGTAGCATTTATTGCAAACTCAATTAATCTTTCATCTTCTTTTACATTTTTCTTATAAGGACTTCTTCCATAGCTTACTAAAGTTTCTACATCAATATCTTCCGGTGCAGTATTATGTTGATGTACACATGCTATATGCTTTGCTATTTCCTTATATTTTAATTTATTTAATTTCATGTCATCTAAATATACATCACCATTTTGCGGTTTATTAAAACATGATAATATACTAAGTAATGTTGATTTACCACTTCCATTAGGTCCAAGTATTGTAGTTACTTTTCCTTTTGGTATATCTATATTTAAGTTTTTTATAAAATCTTTATCTTTGCTATATGAAAAATCTATATTTTTTCCTTTTAACATTATCTTTTTCTCCTTTTAAGCAGGTATATAAAGAACGGTGCTCCTATAAYTGACATTACAAGACCAACGGGTACTTCATAAGGTTTAAACATACTTCTACCTAATACATCTGCAAGTACTAATAATATTGAACCTAATGTGGCACTAAATGGTATTAAATATTTATGATTTGAACCAATTAAAAATCTTGCTATATGAGGTACTATAAGACCTACAAAAGATATTACTCCTCCTACACCTGTTGATGTACTTGCTAAAAATACAGCTATAGCTGATATTATTATAGTTTGCTTTGTGGTATTTACTCCTAAACTTTTAGAAGTTTTATCTCCTAATGCTAGTAGGTTACAAGTTTTGCTACTAATTAAAGCTAAAACTATACCTAATATTGTACATACTGCTAATATATTTACATCACCTTTAGTTACTGTTGCTAAACTTCCACTTAGCCACATATCAATACTACTTTGTACAGAACCATTAAACATAGTAACTATTGATGCTATAGATGTAAGTAGAGCATTTATAGCAACACCAGCTAGAACTATTCTTAAAGATGAAAATCCTTTATCATAGGCTATTAAATAAACCATTATAGCAGCAACTCCACCACCTATAAATGAAACTATAGGTTTTATTCCATTTAATTCTGGAAAAAATACCATAATTACTATAGCTACTACACTAGCTCCAGATGATATACCTGTAATACCTGGATCTGCTAAAGGATTTTTCATCACTGCTTGTAAAAGTGTCCCTGCTACACCTAAACTAGCACCTATTAGTACTGCGCATAATATTCTTGGTAATCTTATATCTCTAATTATTCCAATATTACCAGTATTATCGTTAGTTATTAAGCCTTTTATTAATTCATTAAAGCTTATCTCTATACTCCCTGTTTTCATTGAATAAAGAACTATAGTAGCCAAGGCTACTATAGATATTAATATGTATATTAATTTTTTATTATTTTCTAACTTAACTACTTTACTGCTCATATAATATTTCTCCTAACATATCTAAAGCTTCTATAGACTTTAGATTTGCACTCATTCCAAAATATTCAGTATCTAAATAAACTATTTTATTATTTTTTACTGCATTTATACTTTGCCAAGACTCTTTAGCAAGTTCTTGTTCTACTGTTTTTTTAGTTTCATCTGGTAGAGCATGCATCATTACAAGTATTTTATCTGGATTAGCTTTTATTATATCTTCCATATTAATTTGCATAAATGAAGAATTTCCTCCAGCGAATACATTATTTCCTCCAGCTAGTTCAACTAAATTACCTACATATGATTTATCAGTACTTATCATTACAGAACCTGGAGCTCCAAATACTATCATTACCTTTTCATCACTTTTTTCTTTTTTATTTAAGGCAGCTTCTTTATCTTCTAATTCTTTTAATATTTCATTAGCTCTATCAGTTTTATCAAATCTATTTCCTAATGTTTTTATTGTTTCTTTTAAACCATCTAAATTAGTTAAATTTACAAACTCACTTGGTATATTATTTTGTGTAAAAGTCTTTTTATAATCTTCACCTAAAGTATCGACTGCAACTACAACTGTTGGATTAAGAGACTTTATTATTTCCATATCTGGATTCATTGGAGCTCCTACTTCAGTTGCACCTTTTACTCCTTCTGGTAACTCATAAGAAGTTGTTGGTATTCCACTTACTTTTACTCCTAATTCATCTAATATTTCTGTAACTGCAACTGATGTTGCAACTACAACTTCTTCACCTTGGTTTACTTCATTAGTTTTTGTATCTTCTGTTTCACTACTTGAACACCCTACAGTTAAACCAAGTGTACATGCTATTATAGCTATAGAAGTTATATACTTTTTTAATTTCATAATGTTTCTCCTACTTATTATTGTTTTTATCATCATCTATTTTAGCTTTTACTATTAATCTATCTTTACCTTTATTAGTACAAGTGACTATTGTAAGCTCTTTTATTTCATTGTCTTGATCTAATACATATGTATCTTCCGGATTAACTTCTAAAATATCATTTACTATATATGTAAATTCATTGTTTAAAGTTTTTATTATTATCTCATCACCTAAACTAATTTTATGAAGTTCATTAAATACCTCATTATATCTATAACTACTATGACCTGCTAATGAAAAGTTTCCATATTGACCTGGCATAGCAGTATTTTCAAAATGACACACATAGTGATTTAAATATTCTTTTTCAATACTTTCAATTACTACTGTATTTAGTTTTATAGCTGGTATATTTATAATGGCTATTTCATCTCCAGCTTTTACATTACTAAAATCATCTTCTTTTGGTTCATTAGGATTTTTATCTATTTTTTCTTCAAAACTTTTTGTAGACTTATTTTCCAAATACTTTGAGTAGCCTTTTATAGATAATGAGCCTACACAAATTAGTAGACCCATTATTATCAGAATTTTTGAAATCTTAGATTTCATATTTTATTTTTTACCCTTCTTTATAAGGAATAATACTACTACAGCTATAACAACTACTGCAACTATACCTACATATAATATAGTATTATTATTTGTTTTAGTTTCYKCWAATACTTCTTGTTTTTCTTCTTCCTTAGTTTCTACTTTAGTTTCATCTTTTTTAACTGTTTCATTTTTAGGTTCTTCTATTTTTTCTATTAATTTTAAAGTACTTGTTTTAGTTATTATTCCAAATTCAACGTCTCTTCCCATAGGACCCACATACATACTAGCTTTAATAGTTGGGTTTATTTTATTTGTTTCAAAACCAAATTCTATTGTATGATTTACTGAATCTTTACTAACTACATCTAAACTTACTGATTTACCATTTACTGATATTCTGTGATTTTCCATGTAGTTTGCTCCAGAAAATTTAATAGTGTAATATGCTTTACCATCTTTGATTTTTATCTTCATTGTTGGATCTAAGTAACTTCTTGACATACTCATTCCTACTTCACTTTCATGTTGTACATCATTTTGTACTGTATATACTCCACTTTCAAGGTCACTTATTTCTAATGCACTTGCATTTATTCCCGATGTTATTATAAATATTGTAACTAACATCATTGATAATATTGATTTTATGTATTTCACTAATATTCCCTACTTTC
>NZ_CP048741.1:959545-961046 GCF_018336475.1 Romboutsia sp. 13368 | reverse complement strand
GGCTATTATATAGTTGGTCCTTTCAAGCAAATTACCTGCAATAATGATGATAATTATAATTTACTCTGCATTGACAATAGATGTATAAAGTATCTTTATAATCTATTAGTTGATATTAGCGATGATAAATTTAGCAAAGGTAGAAGTACATTAAACTTTAATCCTTACATAAAAAAAGCTGTTGAGTATTGTATTAAAAATTACGAGTCTCCCATAACTATTGATAGTATTTGCAATGAATTGAGTATAAATAAAAGTTACTTTTGTAAATTATTTAAAACTGAGACTGGATATACATTTACAAACTTTTTAAATATTTTTAGAGTAGAAAAAAGCAAAACACTTTTAAATACTACTGATATGTCCTTACTTGATATAGCTATAAGTGTTGGATTTAATAGTCAAAGTTATTACTCTTCAGTTTTTAAAAAGATAACTACTAAAACTCCTTTAGAGTATAAACAAGAACTTAAAATATAGTTAAATTACTTATATTTTTAATTAATAATGAAATACTAAATATAAGTAAAGAATATAAGGAGATTTTGATATGATTAATGATGATACTATAAAACTACTAAACGAATGTAATGCAGGAATAAAAATGGGAGTAGAAGGAATAAAGGAAGTTATTGATAATGCAGAAAGTAAAGAACTTATAGATGTTTTAAATAAATATTTAAAAGATCATGAAAAGCTTGGAGATAAAACACATGAGTATCTAAATAAATTTCATGATGGTGATAAAAAGCCAAATCCTATAGCTTCTGCAATGAGTAAGGTGAAAATAAATGTTAAGATGTTACAAGGTAATAAAGATGAGCAAATAGCTGATTTAATGACTGATGGATGCGATATGGGTATTAAATCTATTGCTAGATATTTAAATAAATATCCTGCAGCTTTACCTGAAGTTAAAGAATTAGCAGCTGATGTTATAAAACTAGAAGAAAATTTTGAACTTGATTTAAGAAGATTTTTATAATATTAAAGGAGTTGATTATATCAACTCCTTTAATACTTTAATTATTTATTTTCATCTTTATTATCTTTTTGTTCTTCTTCAAGATCTTTAAGGTGATTTTGAACTTCATCATGTAATTCATTATCAGTATTATTAAATTCTACTTTTTCTAATACAATTTCTTCTGTTGTTTTATCAATGTCATCATAGTTTTCATCTTCCATACTGTAAACTTTATCACAATATGGACAATCTTCAAGTTCATCGTCTTCCATACCCCATATTTCTTCTTCTAGGTCATCTACTCTAGTTTTTAAATTTTGGTATAGTATATATCCTCCAATTCCTAAAAATCCAGCTGTAATAAACATAGCTCCTTTTTTTAAGCAACCCATAATTTATGTCTCTCCTTTCTAGCTAAACTAGTTTCTTATAAATAGTATTTGTATTATTCTTTTAAATAAACCATATATTAATTTTAAAAATAAAAAAACTGGATAAGGAAAATTCCTTGTCCAGTTTATATATTTAATATAT
>NZ_CP048741.1:959362-959524 GCF_018336475.1 Romboutsia sp. 13368 | reverse complement strand
TACTTCAGATACATCCGTTGCTTGAGCCACTGCGTGGGCGAAGCATTTCAAAAACATCATTTTTTACTTTTCTATATATATTGATATTACTTTAATTAAAAATTTATCAACAAATTCTTATTCAGTATAAAATCCTAGTACGTAAAAAACTCTTATGTATAT
>NZ_CP048741.1:955481-959350 GCF_018336475.1 Romboutsia sp. 13368 | reverse complement strand
TTTAATATATTAATTATTTTATTGCATCTTTTATATTGTTTATCATAGTTTCAGTAGAATCTAATCCACCAGCTACAACATACCATGCTGCTGAATCTAAGTATACTATTTTATCATTTTTATATGCATCTGTTGATTTTATTAAATCATTGTCAAATAAAGCTTTAGCTGTACCTTCTCCACCTGTACCACTTCCTTTATCTACAACAAATAGGTACTCTGGGTTTTGCTCTGCTATGTATTCAAATGTAACTTGTTGACCGTGATTAGATTCTTCTATTGAAGCATCTTTATTTGTAACTCCTAATTCGTTGTATATTAAACCAAATCTAGATTTATCAGAGAATACACTTATATTTCCTTCACTAACCATAGTTGTTAAAGCAGTTACATTCTTTTCTTGTGCCATAGCTTTAACTTCTTCCATTTGCTTAGTTAAGTTATCTAAGTTTTCTTTTACAAAGTCTTCTTTACCAAATATTTTACCTAATACATCTAAGTTACGGCTAAAATCTGTTAAATAATCACTTCCGTCTACTGATAAGTATACAGTTGTAGCTATTTCAGCAAATTTATCGTACATATCTGCTTGTCTTCCACTTATTATTATTAAATCTGGATTTAATTCATTTATTGCTTCAAAATCAGGTTCTTTTAACCCACCTACATCTCCGTACTTATCTTCTTTATATTTTGATAAATATTCAGGTACTGATTTCTTTGGAAGTCCTATAACATCAACTCCCATATTATCTAATATATCTAATGTTCCGTAGTCAAATGTAACTACTCTTTCAGGATTTTTAGCAACTTCAATAGTTCCATTTTCATCTTGAACTGTAACTACTTCAGCTCCTTTAACTTCTGTTTCTGGTGTATTATTTTTACCACCTATCGCAAATGCACCTAATAATCCTACTATTGCAACACCTGCAATAATTGCTGCTTTTTTGTTCATAATAACTCCCTCCAAGTTTTTTACTTTTTATATTAATTGTCTTTTCGCGAAAAAGATAATTATTATCATTAATAATATATACTTATTTTGTTACCATCTATTTCTTGAACATTAAAGTCCATATCGTAAATTTCTTTTAAAACATCTTCATTTATAATTTCATCTACAGTACCTTGTTTAGCTATAGCTCCATCTTTAAGTGCTACTATATAATCTGAGTAACAAGCTGTAAAGTTTATATCATGCATTACAAGTATTATAGTTTTTCCTAAATCATCACAAAGATTTCTTAATACTTTCATCATAGATGAAGCATTTTTCATATCTAAGTTGTTAAGAGGCTCATCTAAGAATATATATTCTGTTCCTTGAGCTATTACCATTGCTATAAAAGCTCTTTGTCTTTGTCCTCCACTTAACTCATCTAAGTATTTTTCTTGTATATCTACTAAGTTCATATATTCTATAGCTTCATCTACAAACTTTTCATCTTCTTCAGTTAATCTTCCTTCACAGTATGGGAATCTTCCAAAGCTAACTAATTCTCTTATAGTAAGCCTCATATTTAAGTTGTTTGACTGCTTAAGAATAGCTATCTTTTTTGATAACTCTTTGTTATCCCACTGGCTAATTTCTTTACCTTCTATATAAACCTCACCTAAATCTCTTTTCATTAATCTAGTTATTATAGATAAAAGTGTACTTTTACCAGCTCCATTAGGTCCTATAAAAGAAGTTATCTTTCCTTTTTCTATATTTACAGATACATTATTAACTACTTTTTTGCTATCGTATTTTTTTAGTATATTTTTTACTGCAATCATATTCTACTCTCCTTTAATAATAAGTACATAAAGTATATTCCACCTATTAAGTTTATAATTACACTTACTGGTGTACTGAAGTTAAATATTCTTTCTGCCAATAACTGTCCAAATACTAGTATGAAAACACTTAGTAATGTAGACATTGTTATTAAGTACTTATGCTTGTAAGTTGTTATCATTTGTCTTGAAAGATTTACTACTAATAATCCTAAAAATGTAATTGGACCTACTAGTGCTGTTGATATTGATATAAATATTGATACTACTACGAATAACTTTTTAACTAATTTATCGTAGTCTATACCTAAGTTTATAGCTTGGTCTCTACCTAAATTTATAACATCTAAGTACTTTAAATCATCATAAACAAATGGAATTACTAGTATAATCAATATGATTGATATTAATAATATATCTACATTAACATTGTTAAAACTTGCAAATAATTTATTTTGTAACGTTAAATATTCATTTGGGTCTATAACCATTTGCATAAAAGATGACATACTACTAAATAATGTCCCACATATCATACCTACTAATAATAAGAATAATATATTTGAATTTTCTCTTTTAAACATTACTTTATAAAGTATTGAAGATAGTAAAATCATACCTCCTACACATATTACAAAGTTATATCTTTTATCTACAATAAATACACTTGAACTACCTAATACAAATACTATTACTGTTTGTATTAATACATATAATGAATCAAGTCCCATAACATTAGGTGTTAGTATTTTATTTCCACTTATAGTTTGAAAAATTGTAGTCGAAATAGATATACATACTCCTGTTAATATTATAGCTAGTAGTTTTGGGATACGTTGAGATAATGCATAATCCATATTATTTGCATTTAGCCCTATACTTAAAAATAATCCACTTACTACTAATATAAGTATTGATAAAATAAAAATTTTATTTTGTGCTATACTTTCTCTATTATTTTTTTTATTTATTTTATTTTCTTTTCCTATTNTTTTCCTATTTTAGCATTTAGCTCCATATCCAGCCCTCCTAAATATCATATAAAGGAATATTGCACTTCCTAAAACACCAACTATAAGGCCAACTGATAGTTCGTATGGATATATAAGAACTCTACTTAAGATATCACATAGTAAAACAAACAGTGCTCCAAACAGTGCTGTATGACCTATATTTTCTGCAACATTATCGCCTTTATATAGAGAAACTATATTAGGAACGATAAGTCCTATATATGGTATATTTCCAGCTGTTATTACAACAGATACTGTTACTAATGCTATTATAACAAGTCCTAAGTTTACAACTTTTTCATAATCCATTCCTAAGTTTTTAGCAAAGTCTTCACCCATACCTGCTACAGTAAATTTATTAGCATATAAAATTGCTATTATTATAAGCGGTATGCTTATGTAAATTAACTCATAATTACCCCTAAGTATCATTGAGAATTTACCTTGCATCCAAGCATTTATATTTTGCATAAGTTCAAATTGATATCCTAAGAAACTAGTTATAGCTCCTATTATATTTCCACACATTATCCCAACTAATGGAATAAATATTGCATCTTTAAATTTTAGTGTTCTTATAAATTTCATAAATATATATGTTCCTGCTAGTGCAAATGCAAATGATATTAAAGCTTTTTGTATTGGTGATGCATTTGGCATTAATATCATAGCTACAACTATTCCAAGTTGTGCTGAATCTATTGTTGCTCCTGTTGTTGGAGATACAAACTTATTTTTACTTATTTGTTGCATTATAAGTCCACATATACTCATCCCTACTCCTGCTAGTATTATAGCTATAAGTCTTGGAAATCTACTTATAAACATTACATTTATACTCTCTTGGTCTAAACTAATAATATCTGAAATACTTATATTTTTAGCTCCTATAAGTAATGACACTAGAGATAATATAACTAACATTATTGCTAAATATCTTTTTTTCATTTTATTCTCCCGCCTTTTATAATTGCTCTATATTTAAAATATTTATTAAGCTATATTGATATTCATTTTCAATATATATTAACTATATACCACTAACTGGTAATTGTAAACATTTTTTTNACTATA
>NZ_CP048741.1:954256-955439 GCF_018336475.1 Romboutsia sp. 13368 | reverse complement strand
ATTACAATCACCTATGCAATATTTAATTTCTTTTACACAATTTTCAAAGGCTACTTTTCCACTACTATGACTTCTAAGTATTGGTATATTCTGTCTTTTAGCCTCTTCTTCAGCTTTCATAGTCATTTTATGAGAAACAGTTGATGTGAATATAATTATTGCATCTGGACTTCCTATAGAATTGCTCATTTTTCTACACATTTTAGTATAAATTTTAGTCTTATACCCGAAAGATTTTGCTATAGATTTATAGCAACTTTCCATTCTTTCGTTACCGCCTATTACTACTATACTCATATCCACTACACTCCTTTATAATTTAGAAAATAAATTTTATCTAATCTATTTTTTATTATTGGATAAACTAATCATTATATAAGTATAGTAGTCTTATTGATATTGATTGTCAATTAATATTTTTTATTATTGATAATTATTATCAAATATGTTATTATATAATTAAATGATAATAATTTTCAATTCCAGGAGGTAAATATGAAAATTTGTAATAAAAATTGTTGTGAAAATAAAATAAATTCATCTTATATAAAATGGTTAATAGAAGTTTTAGGCCCAGTAATTCTTGGTTCTAAACCTGCCGAAATTTTAAACTTATCATGCAAAGACAAGGATAAAGATTCTAAATTAAATGATATAAAATTATTCTTTAGTAATTGTACAAAATTATCTTATGAAATAATTAATATACACGATGGTGGAGTTCGTATAGTATTTATGAATAAAAACTCCTTGTCTAAAGTATTAAGTAATAAAAAATGTTTAAACTTTTTAAGATTTGTAGGATATCCATCTAACTATGATTTAGAAGAATACATAAAAGTATTAATAGATAAACTTCATACTAAGGATTTCCCTCATGAAATAGGTATATTCTTAGGATATCCATTAAAGGACGTTGTAGGATTTATGGGATATGGTAAGTATAAATTCTGTAAAACTAGATATTGGAGAGTTTATGGAGATGAATCTATTTCAGATAATGTTTATAATCAATTTATAAGTGATAGAGCTAAAATAAAATCATTATTAGAAAACAATTCACTAAATGAACTTAAAAAGGTAATATAAAAAGGAGCATATGCTCCTTTTTTATTTGTAATATATTTTAGAAAGTTATACTATTATTTTAAATTTTGTTTAGTCATTTTATTAAGCTTATTTT
>NZ_CP048741.1:953017-954160 GCF_018336475.1 Romboutsia sp. 13368 | reverse complement strand
AGGAGCATATGCTCCTTTTTTATTTGTAATATATTTTAGAAAGTTATACTATTATTTTAAATTTTGTTTAATCATTTTATTAAGCTTATTTTTTAATTAAATTATTTTCATTTAATATAGTTATTTCTCAAATAAATATAAGTAATCTTTATATCCTGCTTCTTCCATTTCATCTTTAGGTATAAATTTAAGTGATGCTGAATTTATACAGTATCTAAGTCCTCCAAATTCTTTTGGGCCATCGTTAAATACATGACCTAAATGAGAATTAGCTTTACTACTTCTTACCTCTGTTCTAAACATACCATGTGTAAAATCACTTTTTTCCATTATACTAGTTTCTTTTACTGGCTTTGTAAAACTTGGCCATCCACAACCTGAATCAAATTTATCTTTAGATGAGAATAATACTTCACCACTTACTATATCAACATATATTCCTTCTTCTTTATTATCATAATATTCATTTTTAARGGGTGGTTCTGTTTTATCATTCTGTGTTACTTCAAATTGTATAGGAGTAAGCTTTTCTTTTAATAATTCTCTATTTAAATTATTTCTATCCCAACTTTCCTTTTTGAATAAATATCTACCAGAACCAACATAATAGCTATAGTAATGATTAGGGTTTTTCTTATAATAGTCTTGATGATAATTTTCTGCTTCATAAAATACTGTAGCTTCACGTATTTCTGTAACTATTGGTGATTTAAATATACCACTTTCTTCTAACTCTTTTTTAGATTTTTCTGCTAATTCCTTTTGTTTCTCATCATGATAAAATATTACAGTCTTATATTTATGTCCTCTATCATTAAATTGACCTCCACTATCCGTTGGGTCTATTTGTTTCCAATATATATTTAAAAGGTCTTCATAGYTTATTAATTCATCATCATAAGTTATTTGTATTGATTCTATATGCCCTGTTGTATCACTACAAACTTCTTCATATGTAGGATTTTCTGTGTGACCTCCTGTATATCCTGATACTACTTTTTTTACTCCTTCGTATTGGTCAAATGGCTTTACCATACACCAAAAGCATCCACCTGCAAATGTTGCTAATTTATCCACCTTAATACCTCCTTATTTATAAAAATAAATTTATATATTATTTATTCCCTATTTTACTATACTTAA
>NZ_CP048741.1:952115-952876 GCF_018336475.1 Romboutsia sp. 13368 | reverse complement strand
TTATATAGGCAGTTTATGGTATAATATATTAATAAATTATAACAAAGGATGGTATTAATATGTCTAACAAAAGTAAAAAAGGATTTTTAGCTAGCTTACTTGCAGGTGCATTAGCTTTAGTTGGTTGTTCATCTAATGCTCCAGTTTCTGATGAAGTTAGAACTCCTCCTAAAGAACTTCCTATAGCTACTATAGTTGTTAAAGATTTTGGAACTATTGAGGCTGAGYTATACCCTCATATAGCCCCTAATACGGTTAATAACTTTATATCTYTAGCTAATAGTGGATTTTATGATGGATTAACTTTCCATAGAGTTATAAAAGATTTTATGATACAAGGTGGAGATCCTGAAGGGACTGGTATGGGTGGTCCTGGATATAGCATTTATGGTGAATTTACTAAGAATAAATTTAAAAATGATTTAGCCCATACTGAAGGAGTATTATCTATGGCTAGAAGCCAAAATAAAAATAGTGCWGGTAGTCAGTTCTTTATAGTTACTAAAGATGCACCTCACTTAGATGGTCAATATGCTTCTTTTGGTAAAGTTATAAAAGGTATGGATATTGTTCATAAAATAGAAAATGTACAAACTGATTCTAGTGATAAACCTATTAATGATGTTATTATTGAATCTATAAAAGTTGATACTAAGGGAGTAGAATATAAAGCTCCTGATAAAATGTAGTTATATAATAAAATCAAGGGTGTCGTGTTTTTCCACACCCTTGATTTTATTATTTATACTGTATTAACTTAG
>NZ_CP048741.1:950659-952103 GCF_018336475.1 Romboutsia sp. 13368 | reverse complement strand
TTATGTCTAAAATATTTAATTTAATTGTATCTTTATATAAATATAAATAAAAAGTTGCCCAAAATACTTTTAATTATTTTAAGGCAACTTTTATTTAGTTCTATATTATTTTTATATTTCTATTAATTCGTATTCTTTATTTCCTAATCCTAACTTAACAGCATGGTCTATACATACTTCCCAGTTAGTTTCTGGATGAGTATTTATAAAATGATCATGTGTATGTTGTTCCTTTTCACCTAAATAACTATCTCTTATAACAACTTGCTTGTTAGCTGCATCAACGCATGCCATATCAAGAGCAACTGGATCGAATGATGCAAACATACCTACATCAGGAATAATTGCTGCATCATTTTCTCTATGACAATCACAGTTTGGTGATACATTAACTACAAAACTTATATGGAAATGCTCTCTTTTGTCAATAACAGCCTTTGAGTATTCAGCTATTTTCTTATTTAATATATCATTTGCAGAATATTCAGGGTTTGCTATTGAATCAAAGTTACAAGTTCCTATACATCTTCCACATCCAACGCACTTATCATGGTCTATGTTTGCTTTTTTATCTTCATTAAAGCTAATAGCACTATGTGCACACATCTTCTTACAGGCACCACAAGATAAACATCTTTCTTGATTTACAACTGGCTTTCCACTACAGTGCATTTCCATTTTACCAGCACGAGAACCACATCCCATACCTATATTTTTTAGTGCGCCTCCAAATCCAGTTGATTCATGCCCCTTAAAATGGTTCATACTTATAAATATATCTGCATCCATTATAGCTTGACCAATTTTAGCTTCTTTAACATATTCTCCACCTTCAACTGGTATAATTGCTTCATCTGTTCCTTTAAGTCCATCAGCTATTATAACATGACATCCTGTAGCAAATGGATTGTATCCATTTTCATAGGCTGCATCCATATGCTCTATTGCATTTTTTCTTCTCCCTACATAAAGAGTGTTACAATCTGTTAAAAATGGCTTTCCACCTTTAGATTTTATCAAATCTACTATTACTTTAGAGTAGTTTGGTCTTAAGTATGCTAAATTCCCAGGTTCTCCAAAATGAATTTTAATTGCTACAAATTTTTCATTAAAATCAATATTTTCTATACCTGCTTTTTTAACTAATCTATCTAGCTTTTGTAATAATGTCATATTAGAATTAGTTCTTAAATTAGTAAAATATACCTTAGATTTATTCATCTCTATTTCCTCCCTTTGTTATTCCCTCTATATTATTATAGTTTAATTAAATTTCTATTTGAAGTTATAAATTTATCTATATTACATAACTTTATTTTTATTTAAAAGTTGCTTAGTTATGCAATTTTAAAATTTATAAACTAATATATTTAGTTGACTTTTGTATTATAGTCTAAATTAAAGTTTTAATACAATAATTTACTTAAGTAGATTGTACGTTAAG
>NZ_CP048741.1:947964-950640 GCF_018336475.1 Romboutsia sp. 13368 | reverse complement strand
TATACATAAATACAACTTTATACTAAAATGTATTATATATTTATATCTAGGAGGTATATTGTGGATAAAATAGGCTTGATTTTAGAAGGCGGAGGTATGAGAGGAATTTACACAGCAGGTGTTTTAGATTTCTTTATCGATAAAAATATAGAAGTAGATTTAGTTGTGGGAGTTTCTGCTGGTGGATGTCATGCTGCTTCTTACCTTTCAAAACAATATAAAAGAGCATTTCATTCAAATGTTGACTACTTAAATGATAAAGATTATATTAGCTTTAAAAATTTWATTAAAACAGGTTCTATATTTGGTATGGATTTTATGTTTCAAAAAATACCTAATGAACTAAATTTATATGATTATGATACTTTTAATACTTCWAAATCAAAATTTACAGTTGTAGCTACAAACTGTGAAACAGGAGAAGCAGAATACTTTTCATTAACTGATATGAAAAAGGATATAATCTACCTTCAAGCATCTTGTTCTATTCCTATGTTTGCAAATATAGTAGAAGTTGATGGATATAAGTTAGTCGATGGTGGTGTTGCTGATTCTATTCCTATTGAGTATGCATTAAAGGAAGGGTGTAAAAAGAATATAGTTATACTTACTAGAGATAAAACTTATAGAAAAAGTAAGGTGAAATTTTCTTCTTTTGTAAAAAGAAAATATAAAAAATATCCTAAACTAATTAAAGCTATAGAAAATAGACATTTAAATTATAATAAAAGTCTAGATTTAGTTAAATCTTTAGAAGAAAAAGGTGATGCTTTTGTCATTAGACCTAAATCTCCTGTTAAAGTTAGCCAAATTGAAAAAGATGTAGACAAACTTACTAAGTTATACAATGATGGGTACAATGATGCTAAAGAATCATATGAAAAAATTATGGAGTTTATAAATAAATAGCTTATTTCATTTANNGATTCGCTTGAGCGACGTGTCGGCGAATCACTTTAAGCCACGTGTGGGCGCTATTTTTTATTTCGCCAACGATATATCCTTGCTCCCGCTACGGATATATCCGTTGCTCAAAAAGGCACTAAATTTAAGTTTTAAAATCTTAAATTTAGTGCCTTTTTACTTTAGGCTATGTTAGCTAACTTCGNGACTATTATATTAGAAGCGTAAGTGTACCAACTACCATTATAATAAGACCTATAAATGATTTTTTAGTTAGTTTTTCTTTTAAGAATATATATGAAAAAATAACTGTAACTAATATACTTAACTTATCTATAGGTACTACAATGCTTGCTTCTCCATCTTGAAGTGCCCTATAATAACATAGCCAAGAAAGTCCTGTCGTTATACCAGATAAGCATATAAATATCCAACTTTTCTTATCTATTTTCTTTATCTCACCTTGTTTCTTAGTGACAAATACAACTATCCATGCCATAATAAGAACAACTATTGTACGAATTGCAGTACCTAAATTTGATTCAACTCCTACTATACCTATTTTTCCAAGAATAGATGTTAAACTTGCAAATACTGCTGATAATATAGCATAAAGCATCCACTTGTTATTATGTATATGTATTTCATTGTCTTCTTTTTTCATAATCATCATGTATGTACCAACAGATATAAATATCATTCCAAATACTTTTGTAACATTAATACTCTCACCTAAAATTATAAATGCAAGTATCATTGTCAAAACTGTACTTGATTTATCGATAGGTGTTACCTTATTTACATCCCCCAATTGAAGAGCTTTAAAGTAACATAACCAAGATGCTCCTGTTGCTAGTCCTGATAATATTAAAAATATTAAACTTTTACTACTTATATATGATATTTCATTAAATGAACCAACAATAAAAACCATCATCCATGAAAATACTAATATAACAATAGTACGTATTGCAGTGGCTAAATTTGAATCTACATTATTTATTCCAATTTTAGCTAGTATTGATGTTGCACCTGCAAATAATGCAGCACCAAAAGCAAATAATATCCACATAAACTTCATCCCCTATTTTATATATATTTTTATATTATTAATAAAGCTATAAATTTTATTTTCAATTATCACATATAAATGAATATACTTCAATACCTTAAATAATATATATCATTTAAGTTACCCCTATATATCATATATTAATTTATCAAAACTTGTGAGTATTTGTAGATAGTCTTTTTTATTATGATAATGTTTTAAATTCATATCCATTRTCTTTGAAGTATTTTATTATAGTTGGAAGAGCTTTAGCTGTCTCTTCTTTTCCGTAAGTATCGTGCATTAATAAAACAACTATATCTTTACCTTCAGATGTTTTTATAGCATAATCTGCTAACTCTTGAGCATTTTTCTTTCTACCTTCAGCATCTGCATTTAAGCATTCCAATCTATAGAAACCATGTTGTTTTTAGAAATATAATTATCTAAAGCATCCATACCTTTCCATGACATATGACCGCCTGGACATCTTAGAACTCTTGTAGAGAAGTACTTACCAAGAACTTTCTTTAATNATCATCAGTTTTCTTAAAATCAGCTTTAAATGCTTCTAAGTCTAAAGTTCTATTTGGATATAATGCACGGTAATCATGACTGTAAGAGTGATTAGCTATAGCATTTCCATATTCAAATGACTGCTTTATTAAATCTTCAGCCTTTTTGCCGCCTCTTTCTATATTTTCTCCTGTAACAAAAAAAGT
>NZ_CP048741.1:944113-945258 GCF_018336475.1 Romboutsia sp. 13368 | reverse complement strand
TAAATGAATATACTTCARTACCTTAAATAATATATATCATTTAAGTTACCCCTATATATCATATATTAATTTATCAAAACTTGTAAGTATTTGTTACTACTCTATATCTAGGGATATTCCTACATTTTACCTTGATATAAACTATATAATAGTAAATATTAGATAATTTTGTTGTTTCTTTAATATCTTTAGAGCTAAAATAATATTGATTACGCTATTTATTTGTAAAGCTACATAATTTGTTAAGTATTTTACTTTTTCGTGGTTATTATATTAATATATATTTTTATTTAATGATAAATGAGCTTAATAGTGCTATATTTAAAATAGGAAGGTTTTAGGAGGAATAATATGAATTTTATAACAAAAGATGAATTAGAAAAAAAGGATATTGTATCTAAATTTGCACTTAATAATGGAAATTTAACATTGCCTGGAGACTGTGAATATAAATCTACATGTGATGTTGGGGATATAGTAGTTTCAAAGAACAATATTAATATGATTGGAGTTATATCTTTTATTGAAGAAGATGAACTTAATATAAATTGGAATGATAATAGCGAAACTACAGAAGATATGTCTAACTTAATTATACTACCACCTACAGTAGGATTAGATTTATTAAAAGATAGTAACTTAATAAATTTATGGGAAGAGTTATCAAACGGTAAAAATGATAGCTTTGACTTAAAATGTATTTATTTAGATAATAAAGTAATAAATGAAGTTCCTTTTATTAAGTCTTTTAAAAATACCGATACTCTTATTGATAAAAGGTTTAAAAGAACTTTTACACTTTATAGAAAGTTTGGAAACACTCAGATTTTTAGAACAAATTTATATACTATAAACAATAATGAGATAGGATTAAATATGTCAAGATATGTCTATTACCTATTAGAAAATAATATAGTTTATTATTTAGGTATAGATTTAAATGAAAAAGATTTAACTACTTATCTATTTAATAAATAAAAGTAAATATTATATAAAGCATTTAATTTAAGCTTATATTAATAATTTAAAATAAACCATATTGACTATTAGTCAATATGGTTTATTTATTTAATCTATTATTTTAACGTCCTACTTAAATTTTAGAAATATTTTTATATAAATARTTAAATGTAATAATTTGTAAT
>NZ_CP048741.1:936748-938076 GCF_018336475.1 Romboutsia sp. 13368 | reverse complement strand
ATCTAACGCTATTAAATTTTAGAAATATTTTTATATAAATAGTTAAATGTAATAATTTGTAATAATTGGTAAACTTTATTTCAAGCCATATGAATTTTATGATATAATGCCATTAATTATATTTATCTACAGGAGGATTATACTTGAACAAAATTAATTTACTTAAAATAATAAAATTATCCCTTGGATCTTCTCTTGCTATATTTATTGCATGGTTATTAAACTTAGAATATTCAATGGTTGCTGGAGTTATAGTATTACTTACTGTTAAGAATACTAAAAAAGAAACTCTTAAAGGTATGATTGGAAAGATTTATGGATTTATTTTATGTACTCTTTTCTCCTACTTATGTTTTAATTTTTTAGGCTACCATTTAATTTCTTTTTCAATATTTATATTTATAATTACATATATTTGCTTCTTATTAGACATTCAAGATGTAATTGCTATGTGTGTAGTAATTTCATCTCATTACTTCCTACAAGGAGAAATATCTTTTTCATGGATTTTAAATGAAGCTGGAATATTTATAATAGGAGCTGGAATAGGCGTTATAATAAATATGTATATTCCTACAAATATAAATAAAATCTATGAAGGTCAAAAAAAGCTACAGGAAGAAGTAAGCACTGTACTTATAGATATTGCAGATTTTATTGTAAATCCCAATAATAAAGATATGTATAATCAGGATTTACATACATTAAATGCACTTATTGATAGTAGTATTTTTGAAGCTTATAATAATATTAATAATAGCTTATTAAGTGATACTAGATTTTTCTTAAACCATATGGAAATTATAAAAAATCAACGAGATATACTAGAAAATTTATATAACTATGCATCACAATTAAGTTCCACTACCCCACAATCTCATATTATTTCTGCCTTTATACATAAAATAGGTTATTCTGCTTTTGAAGCGGAAACTGGAAATCTACTTCTTGATGAATTAAATAGATTAATGCTAAATATTAGAAATCAACCTCTTCCTAAAGATAGAGTAGAATTTGAAAATAGAGCTATTTTATTTTTATGCTTGATTGAATTAAAGCAGTTTTTAATTAATCGTAAACATGCTCAAATACTTAGAGACAATAATTTCTATAAATAAATTTTTATTTTTTAATTATAYRTTTTTATAATATTAATGTTTTGTAATAATCTATTTTATATTTAATTTAAATTAATTAATTTCTTTGACGCTTTTTATTTTGTATTATTAAAAAGTTGTTATACTACTGTTTACTAGTATAACAGCTTTTTTCATTATGATAAATGATGATATCAAGTATATACTTAATAATGCTAATATTGTTTTTAT
>NZ_CP048741.1:936553-936655 GCF_018336475.1 Romboutsia sp. 13368 | reverse complement strand
ATATTGTTTTTATTATATTTTTTTAATACATRTGTATCATTTTATACAAAATTTTAATATATATATCATGTCGNATAAAATTTATAGATCTTTATCTTATTA
>NZ_CP048741.1:935462-936538 GCF_018336475.1 Romboutsia sp. 13368 | reverse complement strand
ATAGGTCTATCATAATTAACAAAAATATATTTAACTAATATGAAAGGAGGTCATTATGACCAAAGATATGACTACAGGAAATCCTGTAAAATTAATTTTATTATTCTCTATACCTTTATTAATTGGTAACATATTTCAACAATTTTATAGTATGGTAGACACTATAATAGTAGGAAGATTTCTTGGAGTACAGTCACTTGCAGCTGTTGGTTCAACTGGTTCTATGTCATTTTTAATAATTGGATTTGTATCTGGTCTTTCTTCTGGTTTTTCTGTATTGATTTCACAAAGGTTTGGTGCAAATGATTATGAAGGGCTAAAAGAAGCTGTAGCTAGTTCAATTATCTTATCAGTTGTAATGGCTATTATAATAACTCTTATAAGTGTATTTACTACTAAACCATTACTACATTTAATGAATTCACCAAGTGATATAATAAATGATGCATATTCATATATAGTTGTAATATATGCTGGAGCATCTGCTGCATTTTTTTACAATATGGTATCAAGTATATTAAGATCTCTTGGGGATAGTAAAACCCCACTATATTTTTTAATTATTTCATCTATATTAAATATAATACTAGATTTAGTGTTTATTATTAATTTTAAAATGGGCGTTGCTGGTGCTGCATATGCTACTGTCATTTCTCAAGGAACATCTGGTTTTCTATGTTTAATATATACTGCTAAAAAATTCCCAATCCTTAAGTTAAATAAAAATCATTTCAAATCTGGAACTAAGTATTTCAAAGAACATTTAAGAATAGGTATCCCTATGGCCTTACAATTTTCAATAACTGCTGTTGGTATAATGATACTTCAAAGTGCAATAAATTCCTTTGGTTCTAGTGTTGTTGCTGCACATACTGCTGCATCTAAGGTTGAACAGCTTGTAATGCAACCTAGTGTTACATTTGGTTTAACTATGGCAACATATTGTGCTCAAAACCTTGGTGCTGGAAATATTGAACGTATTAAAGAAGGTGTAAAAAAATGTACTATAATTAATATATGTATAGGTATTGCTTCTGGTATTATACTTATCTTATTTGGARAATTATTTATAAGTA
>NZ_CP048741.1:935106-935455 GCF_018336475.1 Romboutsia sp. 13368 | reverse complement strand
ATCAAGTGAAAACAGTGATGTTATTAATACTGCTAAATTATATTTAAATACAGTTTCATTTTTCTTTATACCTCTTAGCTTAATTTTTGTTTATAGAAATACTCTTCAAGGAATGGGATATACTCTTGTACCTATGATGGCTGGTTTTTATGAACTTATAGCAAGATCTTTAATTTCTTTTACACTTCCTGCTTTTATCGGTTATTTAGGCATTTGCTTAGCAAGTCCATTTGCTTGGTTTAGTGCAACTATTCCTCTTTATTTTACTTATAAGAAAAAAATTAATCTTATGTTAACTTCTAATACTTTAGCTGAATGTTGCTCTGATAATGAARTATAAGGGTATTAG
>NZ_CP048741.1:934243-934996 GCF_018336475.1 Romboutsia sp. 13368 | reverse complement strand
TATTTATAACATRGTTATACTTTATTTTTTTACATGATTTAATATATATTCTGTAACTTCATTAGGAGAAATATTTAAAATAGTTGCAAACTCTTCATTTAAAAGTCTTTCTGCTGTTTGCATAATTTCATCATCTATTTTATATGTTTTCTTGCCTATTGACTTTTTATATTCTTTTTCTAGGTATATACTTCTTATTAATTTAACTAGATTTTCTATATCTCCAGTTTTAAGAATTGTCTTAAATTCTTCATTTCTTTGTCTATCATCATCTATCCAAATAGTTTCCCTATTAGGCATGCTATCTATTAATGTAGTAAGTTCTCCTTTAGAAAGTATTTTTCTCATTGGAACTTTTTCATTATCAGTTGGTATTTTTATTATAGTATCATTAGCATATAGATATTTTAAAACATAATATTCCTTTTGTAAGTTATCTATAAACATTTCTTTTGTTATATCTATAACTTGGCATACTCCAGTCATTCCATACATAATATAGTCGTTTACTTCAAACATTCTAATCTTTCCTTTCTAAAAGATAGTTTTTATATAAAATAAAACGTGTAGTTTTGACAACAGGACTTACGTTATCAAAACTACACGTTGTATAATTATTTTACCATATTATGAAATTTTGATGTAAGTGAAAATTTTTAAATTTATTAAAAATTTTATCGCTTAGTATATGTAATTAAATTACTTTCCATAACCAACTCTCTATTTTTACTAATTTTTTAATATTTTTATTAT
>NZ_CP048741.1:933508-934228 GCF_018336475.1 Romboutsia sp. 13368 | reverse complement strand
TTATTGCAACTGATGCACTTGCTCCTATTCTAGATGCTCCAGCTTCTATTACTTTAACTGCATCATCTTGGCATCTAACTCCACCAGATGCTTTTACTCCTATGTTTTCTCCAACAGTTTCTCTCATAAGTTTTATGTCAGCTGGCGTAGAACCACCTGTTCCGAATCCTGTAGAGGTTTTTACATAATCAGTACCAGCTTTAACTGCAAATTCACAAGCAATTTTCTTTTCATCATCTGTTAAGTAGCAAGTTTCTATTATAACTTTAACTAATGCTTTTTTATCTGCAGCATCAACAACTGCTTTTATATCTCTTTCAACTAAGTCATAGTTTTTATCTTTTAATGCACCTATGTTTATAACCATATCTACTTCATCTGCACCTTTAGCTATTGCATCTTTAGTTTCAAATGCTTTAACAGCTGAARTATTAGCTCCTAGAGGGAATCCTATAACTGTACATACTTTTACATTACTTCCTTCTAATTCTTTTTTAACTAATTCTATATGAGTTGGGTTTATACATACTGAGAAAAAGTTATTTTCTTTTGCTTCATTACATATTTTAACTACATCTTCTTTAGTTGCTGTAGCTTTTAATATTGTATGATCTATCATGTTCGCTATTTTATTATTCATTATAAATTCTCCTTTTGATAATTTCATTGTTATTTCTACAATATTTTACCACATTATATAAATCATATAAACTTACTTTA
>NZ_CP048741.1:929671-932360 GCF_018336475.1 Romboutsia sp. 13368 | reverse complement strand
ATTAAATTACTTTCCATAACCAACTCTCTATTTTTACTAATTTTTTAATATTTTTATTATTAAAGATATTAATCACTTATGCATTTATCTACTTTATATTTTATTTATTCATATTTTCTTCTTGTAGTATTTTAATATTTTCAAGTTCTTTTACAAATTCATTTCCTTGATTATAATCAATATACAAAATACACGATATATCATCAGTTCTTTCACTTATTCTTGTTGTTATTCTTATATGGTCTTCAAGGTTTTTTGTTTCAAACTTATATCTTAAATTAAGGTGTACAATTTCCCCATTTATGATTATATTTATATCATTTTGAGGTATCTCTACTTCTACATCTCTTTGTGTATCACTTTTTGATATGTTTCCAAACTTAGTGTATTTATATGAATGACCTTTATAATCAAATCTATTACTTTTCTTTAATTGTTCTAATATATAATCGCCTTCTTCTATATCATTTAAAAATTCATCTTCTTCATAAAAATAGTATTTTGAAAAATAGTCTAATCTATATTTGCCCATAACTTCCTCCTAACCTTAATATAAATTAGTATTTGCAAAATACATATATTTAACCAAAGTTTATTTTTAATATAGCCTTATAGATAATTAAAAGTTTGTCTCATATAAGCAACTTTACTGGCATAAGTTTTAACATAAGTTTTAATAATAAATTACTTATTAACTGTGAGGTGATATATTATGTTTCATATAGGTATTGATATTGGCTCAGTAACTGTTAAGACAGTAGTCTTTGATAGTTCTAACAATATTGTATATAAAGAATATAAAAGGCATTTTTCTGATGTTAAAAAAGCTTTGAATGAAGTTTTAGTTAATATACATAAAAAACTTAAAGATTCAAAAGTTACTATAGTTATAACGGGTTCCGGTGGTATTGATATCTCACAAAAACTTAATATAAAATTTGTTCAAGAAGTCATTGCATCTACTCATGCTATAGAATATTTTCATCCTGAGACAGATGTTGTAATAGAGCTTGGTGGAGAAGATGCTAAAGTTACATATTTAAGTGGTGGAATAGATCAAAGAATGAATGGGATATGTGCAGGTGGAACAGGAGCTTTTATAGATCAGATGGCTTCTCTTTTACAAACTGATGCACTTGGATTAAATGAATTAGCAAAAGACTTTAATGTAATTTATCCTATTGCATCTAGATGTGGGGTATTTGCTAAAACTGATATTCAACCTCTTATAAATGACGGTGCTAAAAGAAGTGATATTGCCATGAGTATTTTTAATGCAGTGGTTGTTCAAACTGTAAGCGTTTTATCTTGTGGTAGAAAAATTCAAGGTAAGGTTGCTTTTTTAGGAGGCCCTCTTCATTTTTTATCTAGCCTTAGGAATCGTTTCAAAAATTTATTAAAATTAGATGATAACGATATAATATTCCCTGAAAATGCACAACTATATGTTGCTATTGGTGCTTCATTGTTATCAAAAAATGAAGAATCTATAGAATTAAATAGCTTAATAAAAAATATAGAAAGTTTAGATATTAATGAATTTGATAATGTAGATAAATTAGAGCCTTTATTTAGAGATGAAAATGATTATAATGAATTTCTAGAAAGACATAATAAAAATACTATCAAAACTTTAGATATAAGCAAATTTAGTGGAAATTGCTTTTTAGGAATAGATGCTGGTTCTACTACAACTAAAGCAGCTTTAATAGATGATAAAGGTAATTTATTATACACTTATTATAGTAGTAATGAAGGTAAACCATTAAAGGTAGTTATAGATATAATGAATGAAATATATAATATTTTACCACCTAATAGTAAAATAGTGTCCTCTACTGTAACAGGGTATGGTGAAAGTCTTATAAAAAAAGCTTTAAAAATAGACTATGGTGAAATTGAAACAATTGCACATTTTAAAGCTGCAAAATTCTTTAATAAGGATGTAGACTTTATATTAGACATCGGTGGTCAAGATATGAAGTGTTTGAAAATAAAAAATGGAGTTATAAATAGTATAATTTTAAACGAGGCATGCTCTTCTGGATGTGGCTCTTTTTTAGAAACATTTGCAACTTCTTTATCTATGGATATTAAAGAATTTTCACGTATAGGACTTTACTCTAAGTCTCCAGTAGATTTAGGTTCTAGATGTACTGTATTTATGAATTCTAGAGTAAAACAAGCTCAAAAAGAAGGTGCTAATGTTTCTGATATTTCTGCTGGTCTTTCTTATTCTGTAATAAAGAATGCTTTATTTAAAGTTATAAAAATAAGGGATATAAATAATTTAGGAGATAATGTAGTTGTTCAAGGTGGAACCTTCTATAATGATTTAGTTTTAAGAAGCTTTGAAAAATTAACCAAAAAGGAAGTTATAAGACCTAATATATCAGGTATTATGGGTGCTTTTGGAGCTGCATTAATAGCTTTAGAAAACTATACTGATAATTATAAAACTACTTTATTAAAACAAGATGAGTTAAAAAATATTAATTTAAATGTAGATGTAAATAGATGCAGTGGTTGTTCTAACAATTGCTTATTGACTATAAATAAATTTTCAGAAAACGAAGTATTTGTATCTGGAAATAGATGTGAAAAAGGAGAAATAATTTATAATAAAGAAAAAAAATTAAACAATCATATAAATTTATTTAAATATAAATACGATAGATTATTTAATTAT
>NZ_CP048741.1:927374-929621 GCF_018336475.1 Romboutsia sp. 13368 | reverse complement strand
ATCCTTAAATATGTATGAAGATTATCCATTTTGGCATACTTTCTTTACTGAACTTGGATTTAGAGTTGTATTATCAAGTAGGTCATCTAAAAAACTATATGAAAGTGGGATAACATCTATAGCATCAGAAACTGTATGCTACCCTGCTAAACTTACTCACGGTCATATAGAAAATTTAATACAAAAAGGTATAAAATATATTTTCTATCCTTGTGTTGCAAATGAGAAAAAAGAAGATATTAATGCTAATAATAATTATAACTGCCCTGTTGTAATATCTTATTCCGAGGTTATAAAAAATAATGTTGATGAAATAAGAAAAAACAATATAACATACATAAACCCATTTTTAAGTTTAAATAATAAAGAAAAATTAAAAACTAGATTATATGATGAACTTTCAAAATATTTTAATATTTCAAAATTAGATATTAATAAAGCTGTAGATAAAGCAACAATAGAACAAGAAAACTTCAAAAAAGATATTCAACTTCAAGGTGAAAAAGCATTAGAAAAAATAAGAAAAGATAACTTAAAAGCTATAGTTTTATGTGGTAGACCATATCACATTGATCCTGAAATAAATCACGGAATACCTGAAGTTATAAATTCTTTAGATATGGAAGTTCTTACAGAAGATTCTATATCTCATCTAGGAAAGGTTGAAAGACCTCTTAGAGTTGTCGACCAATGGGTATATCACACAAGACTTTATAATTCAGCAAGTTTTATTAAAGATGAACCTAATTTAGAATTAGTTCAACTAAACTCTTTTGGTTGTGGTTTAGATGCAGTTACAGTTGATCAAGTTCAAGAAATATTAAATCAAAGTTCAAAGATACATACTGTTATTAAAATAGATGAAGGAAATAATTTAGGTGCAGCTAAAATTAGACTTCGTTCTTTAAAAGCCGCAATACTAGAAAGAGAAATAGATAATAATAATGAAGATATTAATAATGAAAAAATAGAATATAAAAAAGGTACTTTAAATAAAAATCACACTATCTTAGTACCTGAAATGTCTCCAATTCATTTTCAATTTTTCCAAAAATCTTTAAATTTAAGTAAAATTAACTTAAAGGTTTTAGATAATACTGGAAGAGATATTATTGATACAGGACTTAGATATGTAAACAATGATGCCTGCTACCCTGCTATAATTGTAGTTGGTCAAATTATAAGTGCACTTAAGTCTGGAGAATATGATTTAGAAAATACATCAGTTGCGATAACTCAAACAGGTGGTGGATGTAGAGCTACAAACTATATAGGATTTTTAAGAAAAGCAATGCATGATGCTGGATTTAAAGATATACCTGTAATTTCATTAAATATTAATGGTATAGAAAAAAATGGAATTATGAAAAATCTAACTCTACCCCTTATAAATAGATTATTTATGAGTGTAATTTATGGAGATTTATTAATGAAGGTATTATATAGGGTAAGACCTTATGAAAAAGTTAAAGGAAGTAGTAATGCCCTTTATAATAAATGGGTAAAAAGATGTTTAGACTCTTTAGATAATGCTAATATATTTACTTTTAATAATAATATAAAAGAAATAATACATGACTTTGATACTTTAGAAATAACAGATATTACAAAACCTAAAGTTGGATTAGTTGGTGAAATATTAGTTAAGTTTCATCCACTTGCCAATAACTCTTTAGTCGATATTATAGAAAAAGAAGGTGGAGAGGCTGTTGTTCCAGAGCTTATAAACTTCTTCTATAGCTGTAGCCTTAATACCTTATATAAATATAAATATCTAGAAGGCAAATGGCTAACTAAAGAAATTGGAAAATCTATTATATGGATTATGGAATCTTATCAAAAGACTTATAAGAAATATCTTGATAGTAGTAAGAGGTTCTCTTCTCCTAAAAATATAGATGTTCTAGCTAAAAGTACAGAAAAAGTCATATCTCCTTGTAATCAAACTGGTGAAGGTTGGTTATTAACAGGCGAGATGATAGAGCTTATTGAAGATGGAGTTAAAAATATTATATGTATGCAACCTTTTGGATGTTTGCCTAATCATATAACTGGTAAAGGTCAAATTAAAGAATTAAAGAGAATTTATAAGGATGCTAATATAATTCCAATTGACTATGACCCATCTGCTAGTGAGACTAATCAATTAAATAGAATAAAGTTAATGCTTTCAACTGCATTTAAAAATATATAAAAAAGACTCTCTTACGAGAGTCTTTGAAGTCTAAATTGTCTATGATTATAATA
>NZ_CP048741.1:923977-927253 GCF_018336475.1 Romboutsia sp. 13368 | reverse complement strand
ATCTAACGCTATTAAATAGAATAAAGTTAATGCTTTCAACTGCATTTAAAAATATATAAAAAASACTCTCTTACGAGAGTCTTTGAAGTCTAAATTGTCTATGATTATAATACAGTTATGTTAGCTGCTTGAGGTCCTCTAGCACCTTCAACTATATCAAAGCTTACTTTTTGTCCTTCTTCTAAAGTTTTGAATCCTTCTGCGTTTATAGCTGAGAAATGAGCGAATACGTCATCTCCACCTTCAACTGATATAAATCCAAATCCTTTTTCACTGTTAAACCATTTTACTATTCCGTTAGTCATTTTAAATTTCTCCATACCTTATATTAAGGCTTTCTTTAATATTTGTTGCTTTTTTAAAGCATAATATAAGTATATACCATYATTTAAAAAAAAGATACGTTTTTTGGAATTTTTTTAAAATTAAATTTTATTTATTATATATTAAATTTCATATATACTTAAATTTCTAGCTTTTATTTTCTTCAATATTTACAATTACACTTCCATAAAAACTATTATTCTCATATTCTAACATTCCATTATTAAATTTAAAACTTATAGTATGTGGTAAATATGTTTTATCCCATTTTATAATATTTTTTTCTTTATCATAAGTTCCACTCTCTAAATCTGTTATATTTATAACTTTATCTTCTCTATCTTTTAATAAACTTAAATCTAGTGTATAAGCTTTATCATCTTTTTTACTAATATTCATTGTTATAGTTTGGTCCCATGCAAAAAATCCATCTTCTAAACTTAAGTTTGATAATTGTGATAAATCATTTATACTATTCTTACTTATTCCCAATATTTTTAATTTAGTTAAATTATTTAACATATCTACATTTTCTATTTTATTATAATGAAGTCCTAAGTACTCTAGATTAGTTAGATTTTTTAATATGTCTATATCTTTTATTTCATTATTATTTAAATATAAGTATCTTAAATTTATTAAATTCCTTAATGGTTCTACATTCCTTATTTTATTAAAACTTGCCCATAAAGTAACTAAACTAGTTAAATTTTTTAAAGGCTCTATACTTATTATTTGATTATCATCAATTTCTAAGTGCTTTAAGTTTATTAATTTTTCTATAGGAGTTAAATCCTCTATATTATTGTGCCATAGTACTATCTTTTCTAATTTAGTTAAATATTTTAATTCACTTATATCTTTTATATTATTAAATGGAAGATTTAGATAAGTTATATTTTTTGCATATCTTAGACCTGTCAAATTATATATCTCTCTACTATTTGCATATAAAGTTGTAATACTTAAAATTTCTTCTTCTGTTATATCTTGATGTAAACTTCTTTCTCCACTATTATTTTGTAATGCTTCATTTATGGCTTCTTTTAAATTTATGTCGGGTATATTTATATATTTCATAATACCACCTCATTGAAATTTTACTTTTAGGATATAATTTCGGTTTTATTTACTAAAATATGTTAGGCTATCCATAATGTTGTATGTATAAATTAAACTCTTTTTATTATTTTTCACTAAATTTAGAAAATTTAAATTTTTATGTTAGATAGTTTATTACATATAGCATACTTAGTATATATCTATTTTATTCTTGATTTTTAAGTTTTTCCCTTTATCTTTATTAATTTGCTTTTGTATCAAATTATTTTACATTAATTTGCATATATTTAATTTATTGGTTCTTCTAATTTAAATTATTTTATTGTAATATAATATGTGGTCATATGCATAAAGGAGGAGATTTTGTATGGAAGATGTAACTATTTCAGTTGATGAGATGATAGATTTTATATTTAAAAGATGTGGAGAAAGTATAGATAAAGATACTATCGCTATGATTTTAGATATACAAGAAGAATATTTAGCTTCTTATGGTCTTATTGATACTGATGAAGATGATATATACTAAAAATTCAATTTACTTAAATAATATAGTAATGTTTAATATAACATAACAATATAAATAAAAAAWWTTATTGACACCTTATTTTTTTATTTATAAACTTTTTGATTTACAATACTCATCTATTGAATCTGCAACATTTTTAGCATTTGCTACTGCTTGAACAACTGTTTTAGCTCCTGTAACAACATCTCCTGATGCAAATACACCTTCTCTTGTAGTATGACCGTATTCATCTGTAATTAATAATCCATGCTTATTTGTATCTAATTTTTCAGTATTTGATACTATATTATTTTTAGGACTTTGGCTAATAGCAATTATTACTGAATCAGCTTCCATTAACTTTTCAGAACCTTCTATATTAACCATTTTTCCATCTTCTAATTTTTCAGTATCTATAAATATTACACCTTCATCTACAATTTCAACTGGTGCTTTAAATAATTCAAAGTTTACCCCTTCTTCTTTTGCATCATTTATCTCTACTTTAGTTGCTGACATATCTTCAAAATCTTTTCTATAAACAACAACTACTTCTTTAGCTCCATGGTACTTGGCAGTTCTAGCTGCATCCATTGCAACATTTCCAGCCCCTATTATAACTACCTTTTCTCCTAATCTATATGATTTTGGAGATTTTAAGTAATCGATTGCATAATGAACATGTCCAAAAGTTTCTCCCTTTATATTTAAAGGTTTTGGATTCCATACACCTGTACCNATGAATATTGCTTCATATCCATCTTCAAATAATTTATCTAAAGTTAYWACTGGACCTACTAAAGCGTTATATCTTATTTTTACATTTAAATCTAGTAATATATTTTCTATATCATCTAAAATACCAACTGGTAATCTAAACTTTGGTATTCCATATCTTAAAACCCCACCTATATGAGATCTTTTGTCAAATATAGTTACTTTATATCCTCTTTGTGCAAGTATTATAGCTAGTGAAATTCCTGCAGGTCCTGAACCTATTATAGCTATTCTTTTATCTAATTTATTTTCTTGTTTTAATTTAACATTTTTTAAATATTCTCTAGATATAAATTTCTCCATCTCATAAAACTCTATAGGTTCACTTTTTATCCCTCTTATACAATTGCCTAAACATTGATCTTCATGCGGGCATACAACTGCACATATTGCTGATAATGGATTATTTTTAAATAAAAGTTCTCCTGCTTCTTCAATTTTATTTTCTTTAAATAAAGTTATTACTTCTGGAATTGGAGTGCTTATTGGACAATTCTTTTTACACTTTGCAACCTTACATGTAAAACATCTATTAGCTTCTTCCTTTAATTTATTAATCTCTATTACTTTCATATCTTCCTCCCACTAATTAAAGTACGATTATA
>NZ_CP048741.1:920806-923924 GCF_018336475.1 Romboutsia sp. 13368 | reverse complement strand
GTAATAAGGATATGGTGGAGCATAATATGGATAAGGTAATAATGATAATGCTATTAAAGTAGCAAGTGGAAATGCTCTACGTCTAAAACGTCTATATCTTCTAGGAGAACCATATTGTCTCTGTTGATTATATTGATTTTCACCTTCTTGATCCATTACATCTTCACCAACTAAAATAATAACTCTATCTTGCTCTACACTTTCAATAATTCCATCAAATGTAGTTCCATCTTTCATAGTAAAAACGGTATGATAGTTCATCAGTCTTTTACACTCATCATGTATATTTTGCATATTTCTATTATTTCTTTCTGTAGCCATTTTATCTATCCCCCCTTTTACCATAATATCAATTTCTAGAAAAAATGTTCACTTTCTAATATATAAATTCTTATAAAAATTTCTACAAATATTTTATATCGTTATTTAATACATCTTTTGATTATCTAATAATCAATACATATTTGAATGAAATACTAATACTTAAATTATTGATAGTATATATATTTATATAAATAATTCATAAAAAAAGTTATGGGTTATCCCATAACTTTATATACTATATATGTCAGAAAACTCTATATTACATTTTTCAACATGATAATATTTATTATCACAGTTTAGTATAACATTCTTTTCTTCTAAAATTTTAATAGGTATATTAAAAATAAATTCAGTTCCCTTACCAATTTCACTAAATACTTCTATTTTACCTCCATGCATCTCTACAATGGACTTTACAATAGATAGCCCTATTCCACTACCTTCGCATCTTCTAGAAAGAATATCATTTGCTTGTCCAAATCTATTAAATATTAATTCTAACTTATCTTTTGGTATTCCTACTCCACTATCCTTTACAGATACAACTACATCTTCATTTACTTTGTTTAAAGATACATGTATATTTCCATTATCGTCAGTATACTTAATTGCATTTGATAATAAGTTTAACATTACCCTTTCTATTTTATCTGGATCACAGGCTAATGTTATTTCTTCCAAATCTGTATCAAATATTAAATTTATATTTTTATGTTTAACATATTCTGCTACTGACAAAGTTATATCTTCTATTACTTTTACGATATTGTAATTAGAAGATTGTAAATTATAATATCCTATATCAATTCTACTTATATCTATTAAATTATTTACTAGCCTTAGTAGCCTATAAGAATTCTGCTTCATAATATCTACATGTCGTATTAAATTCTCTTTAGTTATATTATCTAAAGCTATATTTTTATCCATTAATTGAACAATTCCAAGTATTATATTTAATGGTGTTTTAAATTCATGAGATATATTTCCAAAAAATTCATTTCTTATACTTTCTAGGTGAATAGCTTCTTCTAATCTTTTCTTTTCTTTTTCTATTTCTTTTCTTTTTGTAATATCTATACCTGTAGCTATAAATATATTTTTATCTTTTACATACTTTAAACTTAGTTCTATCCATTTATAACTATTATCTTTACATAAAACTCTAACAATTAAATGCTTTGTTTCTTCTGTCATACAATTTGAATTATATAAATATTCTAATATATTAAAATCATCAGGATGAACTAAATTACTATAATGCATAGTTTTTATTTCTTCTTCATTCCAGCCAAGTATTTTTTTCAAAGAACCATTAGCTTTAATCATATAACCRTCTATATTTGCTATTGCTTTTAAATCTACTGACACGTCTAAGTAAAGACTTAATTCTTCTTCTGATTCTTTACGTTTTTTATTTTCTAATTTTAATTCTTGAGATAATCTATAATTTTTTATGAGCATTGCAAGTTTATCTGCAATTTCTTCAAATAAAGTATCTTGATTATATTTAGGTGCTTCTTCTTTACTATAACTAAATGATAATGTACCTATTAATTCATTACTTATTATCATAGGATATATACAAAGATATTCTATGTCATTTATAGCTTCTATATCTAAATCTATTTCTTCTATATCAGTCTTTTTTATTATCTTACTTATGCTTTTAAGTCCCCTAAAAGTTTTCCCTTCTAAAATTGCTTTTTCTTCATCTTCACTAATCCTTATTTTATCAACTCTAGCAAGTGTTTTAGCTGTATTTTTTAGTTTTATATATGGTTTAAACTCTAGATTATCTTTATCGTAAAGATTTATAGCTAAGCCTTTAGCATTTGTATTCTCTATTATGTTATTTGATATATTATGCAATAAATTATATATTCCATTCTGGATTTCATAGCTATCAGTAGCAATAACTTCACTATAATTTTTAAACATTTCTTTTATAGCTATATTATATAAACTTATATCTTTACATGATCCTACTATATATTTCAAATTATTATCTTCATCATATATAGGTTGTTTATAAGTTTCATAGGTATTTTTTTTTCCAAACATATTTATTTCATCCTCATATAATTTACCTACTCTACTATTTGCTACTATTTTATCTGATATTTTGAAATGCTCTGCAATATCTGATGGGAAAATATCATCATCATATTTACCTATAATCTCTTCTTGAGATTTACCAAATGATTCACATAAACGTTTACTATAATATACATATTTTCCAGAAGCATCTTTAATAAATGTTCCTGTATGTATATTATCTAATACTAATTCCATGTGTTCTTTTTTTAAAATAGAGTTGTCTATATCTTTTGATACAATAAATAAACATCTCTTACTTTTAAACTCATCTATAAATAGATTAGTATCTAGTTTTATTTTTTTATTATTTATGTTTATAATTTCTAATTCTTTACTTACTCCATTTTTACAAGCTGATATCTTATCTATTTCTAAATAGTCATTAGTTATAATTTGATTTACATTTATTTTATATAATTCCTGTTTTTTATATCCAAATTTATTTAGAAATTTATCATTAGCAAAAATTATTTTTCCATTATAATCTACTATTAAAATATACTCATCCACTTTTTCTAGTAAAATTTCCATTTGTCCTCCCTAGTATTGCCTGAAAATATCGTAAATTATACCATATTTTCCCTTATTGTGCACTTTTAAGATTTTAAAAATAAGCATTTAAATATTAATTTTATAACTCTAAAATTAATATTTTATTTATATTCATAGGTTATATGAATAAAAGGATATAATA
>NZ_CP048741.1:918308-920402 GCF_018336475.1 Romboutsia sp. 13368 | reverse complement strand
GTTATATGAATAAAAGGATATAATAATATTATCCTTWTATATAAAAAATCCTAAAAATTTAAACTAATAAATCTTTAGGACTTTTTATTATTATTTAATTTTAAATAAATTTAATTTTGTCTTTGTGTTCTTCATAATTAATTATTATACTATTATAACTTTTATTACAAATATTAACATTGTATATTTTATTAATTAAAATAACCTTATCTACTGATTCAAATTTATCAATCAAACAAGATTCACCTATATTATTACTGCTATATTCACCTATATCTAATGCAAATATTAAAGATTTATAATCACTATATCTAAGTATATGAATTGCTATTGTATAGTTTTTATCAATTTCTATTCCTCCATTTGCACCTCTATAAAAAATTATAGGTACACCAGCTACAGATAATTTATCTAAATCTCTTCGTATTGTTCTGGTAGATACATTAAACGCTTGAAATAACTGTCTAACAGTAACTTTAGAACTGCTTCTTAATAGATAAAATAAAATATCTAAAAGTCTCATATGTATTTCGCTATTTTTTATATATAAATCAAAATAAATTTTTATTATTTATTGTTTTTTAACCAATTTATAGCACTATATGCATGTATAGCAGCACCTGTTGGTAATACATCTTCATTAAATACTACTTTTGTATTGTGCATTGGTTCACCGAATTCTGGATTTTCGTTTTTAGCTCCAGCTCCTAATATTAAGTAAAGACTTGGAACTTCATAAGAATAAGATGCGAAGTCTTCAGAACCCATTCCTCCACCTTCGAATAACCATATTCCTTGCTCTCCAACTATATCTTTTAAGTATCCAGTTACTTCGTTAGCTAATGCTTTATCGTTAGTTAATGGTGGTACAGAAGATAACTCTATTAATTCAGCTTCTCCTCTGAACATTTTAGCAGTACCAGTAACTATATCATTCATTCTGCTGAATACTTGTTCTCCAACAGCTTTATCTAAAGTTCTTATTGTACCTTCCATAACAACTTCTCCAGGTATTATGTTTGGAGCATCTCCACCTGCAAATTTACCAAATGTTATAACAACTGGTTGAGTTGCAACTATTTCTCTAGTTACTATTTCTTGTACTGCTTGATATATATGAACTGCTATGTTTATTGGGTCTACACCAGTTTCAGGCATAGCTCCGTGGCATCCATGACCTTTTACAACTATTCTAAATCTGTTACATCCACCTATACTTGTACCTAATCCACATACTACTAAGTTTGATGGTGTTCCTGAGTTAACATGCATTGCCATTGCAGCATCAACCTTAGGATTTTGAAGTACTCCAGCTTCTATCATTTTCTTAGCTCCAGTGAATCCTTCTTCATCTGGTTGGAATACTAATTTAACTGTACCTTCTATTTTGTCTTGGTTTTGCTTTAATAATTTAGCTGCTCCAAGTAACATTGCAGTATGCATATCATGACCACATGAGTGCATTGCACCATTTTTAGCAGCAAAATCACATGCTGTAGATTCTTCCATTGGAAGAGCGTCCATATCAGCTCTTAATAAAAACGTTTTTCCTGGCTTACTACCTTCTATAGTAGCTACTATACCACTATCACATATTTCTTTTGGTTCATATCCCATTTCTGTTAATTTATCCATAACATACTTAGTTGTCGTAGGTAAATGTGTACCAACCTCTGGGTTAGCATGTATATGTCTTCTATAAGACACTATTTCATCTTTTATTAAATTAGCTTGTTCTAATAAGTTATTCATAAAGTCACCTCATTAACTTCATTTGATACTATACTTAATATAATATTCCTGATGTTACAAAATGTCAATAATTAGGAATAATCTAGAATTTTTATCATGTTTTAGTAAAATATACAATTAAATTTAAATACATATTTTAAATTTAATTGTATATTTTTTATTTTAATTTATTTCTTTAACTAAGTTAGTAGCCCACTTTTTAGATAAGGCTCTAGGTACACCAAATATAAATTTAACTATTTCTTCAGAGTAACTAAGAAGTACTAAAATGTATATAGGAGCACCTTTAATTGCAGCAAAGAATGTAARARGAAGAGATGCTAACCACTTACATCCTAACTC
>NZ_CP048741.1:916587-918141 GCF_018336475.1 Romboutsia sp. 13368 | reverse complement strand
AAAAGGTATTAATTGATACCTTTATTTTTTATATTATTTAACAATGCTATATACTNNTATTTATTTATATAACTTCTTTTGTAGAATTATTTGTTAAATTTGCTATTCTTTCTTTATTTAACTTAGACATACCTATAGAAGCAAGTACTAAAGCTCCGTAGCATACTAATATAAATGCGAATACAGACCACCATGCAACCATGTATCNNNNGCTATCAACTAAAAMTCCAAATACTGATGAACCAGCAGCAAATCCTACAGCGAAGAATATTTGAACTACACCTAATATAGCTCCGAAATCTTTTTGACCAAAGAAAGAACCTGTTAACATAGATGGTCCTATCATATATGCAAATACTGATAAACCTTTTGTTAATGCAAATACGAATGCAAGTAATGCTAATTCTTTAGAGAACATTAAAGATACACAAGATACAGCTGCTAATATGAATGCAACTACAAGTCCTTTAGTTGTTCCTAGTTTATCAAATATTACACCACCAAATAGGTTTCCACCTAAGCAGAATAATGCAAATACAGATCCAACAGAAGCTACTAAAGCAGGTTTAAATCCAGCATCAGAACTTAAGAAAGCTGGGTATTGAACAGCTAAAGCAGATACATACATACCTAAGAAGAATAAACCAAATCCAAATAACCAGAAGAATTTAGTTTTTGTAGCTTCTTTAAATGTAAATCCAGAGTTATCAACTGATTTTTCTGTTGACTTTTCTTCTTTAGCTTTTTTACCTTTTACAACTTCACTATCATTTTTAGGCATTCTTAATAAGAATAAAGATACTGGTATACCAACTATTAAAGATAAAGCACCAAATATCATATAAGACTTAGCAGCCCCATTAGCAACAAGAGAAGATACAACTAATTGTTGTAAGAATATGTTACCAAGTCCACTACCAGCAAATGCTATACCCATAGCTTTACCTTTAGATTCTTCATCAAACCATCTATTTATTACAAGAGGAACCCCTATTGAAGATATAACAGCAGTACCAACTTGAACAACAGCAGCAACTAAATAGAATTGCCATAATTGGTTACACATAGAGAATGCTAAGAATCCTCCACCAGAAAGTATACATCCTAATAAAAATAGCATCTTAGTATTTATCTTATTAAATAATACACCTATAAATGGTGATGCAACAGCAGATGCAACTGTACCTAATGTGAATATTAGAGAAAATCCTGCAAGTGTAAATCCTTTTTCTTCAACTATATAACTTACGAATTGTGGTTGTATGTTTGAAGCAACTCCAAATGGAATAGCTTGTATAAGCATACATGCAACAACTATAAGCCAACCAGTTGCAAATTTCTTGCTTTTGTTCTGATTTAAAGCATCCATATTATTATTTCTCCTTTATGTTGTATTAAATTTTATAATATTTTTAAAAGCTTGCTATAAAGAATATAGCAAGCAAATAAAAATATTAACACAAAAAATGTTGAAACAAGCAATAAAAATATTAACACAAAAAAAAATGAAAAGTGAATAATTAAGGGGAATGTTTGATAATAAGCAGAGGAAAA
>NZ_CP048741.1:914280-916369 GCF_018336475.1 Romboutsia sp. 13368 | reverse complement strand
TTTTAATATCCACGACTAAATAATAAAAAAGATACTAAATTTAATTAGTATCTTTCTTATTTTAAATCTCCATATRGTACTATTTTTAAATCATAATTTAAATCTTTAAGTGTTTTAAAATATGTAATATTTTTACTATGTACTTTCAGATATAATTTCTTCACATATATCAGGAAGGCCTATAGTAAATTTACTTCCTTTATTAAGCTCACTTTCAAGTTTAATATATCCACCATGAAGTTCTACTATATGTTTAACAAGTGTAAGTCCAATTCCACTACTACTTGCTTTTATAGCACCAGTATTTTCAACTTGTGAGAATCGTTTAAATATAAAGTCTTGATCTTCTTTTGATATACCAATTCCCGTATCTTCTATAGTTATTTCAATATTATCTTCAATTTCTTTAATATATACTTTAATTTCTCCACCTTCTGGAGTAAATTTAACTGCATTACCAATTAAATTAATCATACATCTTTCTATTTCTGTTTCATCACAAGAAATAACTTTCTCTTCTATTTCAGGGTCAATTATAAGTGATAATCCTTTTTCCTCTATAAAATTACTCATGCTAAGTACAACTTCTTCAACGATATATACTATATCATTATTCTTTTTATTAATTTTGTAATTTCCAGTTTCTATTTTTGAACTATCTATTATATCATTTATTATTTTTAATAAATTCTCACAATTTCTACTTAAAATTTTTGTATAATATTTAGCTCTTTCATATGTCATAGTCTTATTACTAATCATGCTATTTGTTAATTGTAGTATTGATGATATAACATTTATTGGTGTTCTAAGCTCATGAGATAAGTTTACAAAATAATCATTTTTAAATTTTTCATTATTTATTATTTCTTCACTTAATCTTTTATTTTCTTCTAATTGCTTATTTAAATTCATTGTTTTTTGATTTACTAAATTTTGTAGTATTTTAACATAATTTAATATATAAAAAGCTATTGCTGAAAATACAATTAAATATATTAAGTAAGCTAAAGGTGTTTTCCATAAAGGTTTTTTAACTTTTATATTCATACTTGTTTCTTTAGTTAGATTTCCATGTCCATCTCTAGCTCTTATTTTTAAGGTATATTTACCTGAATCTAATGTTTTAATATTTAAATAAGACTTACTATCTAGATATATCCAGTTTGAATCAAGTCCTTCAATCATATATTCATAAGTTATATTATTTAAACTTTCATAAACAGGTAAAAAATATGTTATTGATAAGTCTTTATCATAATGTTCTAAAATTAATTCTTTATTATCATAAATAACTTTATTTTTTCCTATATAGATATCACCTAATACAACTTTATTTTCATTTACTGCAGGATTTTTTATATCTTTTGGATTAAAATATGTAATACCATTTGTACTACCAAATATCATCACTCCATTTTTATCTTTAAAACTTGAATTTACATTAAATTGATATCCGTATATACCATCTGTTTTTGTAAAAGCTGTTATATTTTCTTTTTCTATATCAAATTTATTTAATCCCTTATTAGTACTTATCCAAAGATTATTATCATCATCTAATAAAATCGAATTTATAAAGTTATTAGTAAGACCTTGTGCTGTAGTATAAGAAGTAAATTTATTTGATTTTATATCAAATTTACTTAAACCTATATTTGTTCCAATCCATAAGTTTCCGAAATTATCAAAAATCATACAATTTATATCATGGTTAATTAATGAGTTATTATTTGAAGAATCATTCGTGTACTTTTCTATAACACCATTTTTCTTATGGAATTTAACTAATCCAATACCTCTACCACCTAACCAAAGAATATTTTCATCTTTATAATCTGGTAATATGTATGTTATTTTTCCTGGATTAATATCAAACTTTTTTAAGTCTTCCCCATAAGAAGTTTTTTCGTTAGTCTTTAACTTTACAGAACGAAAGTCATTTGTATTTGAAGACCAAGCAAATTCTCCATCACTATATAAATAATTTAATTCTTCATTATGTAAGTTTTCATATGARTATTTAATTCTAGTTTAGATAAATCCATTATATTATTTATTATTTCCATTAATATATCAGAATTTTTCT
>NZ_CP048741.1:913950-914241 GCF_018336475.1 Romboutsia sp. 13368 | reverse complement strand
ATTTTTCTTATGTATTCATTATTTATTTTAAAATGCTCTATTAAATTTTCATTTTCTAAATCATATATATACATCCCTTGTCTTTTAGTAGCTACCCATATTTGATTATTAACAACTAATGTACTTACTATATTCTTATCATTTAAATATATTTCATTGAATATAGTATTCTCATTTAATATATTAACTCCTCTGTCTGTCCCTATCCATATAGTTCCATTAGAGTCTTCATAAAAACAAGTTACAATATTACTTGTTATAGAATGTTCAGTATCTACTTCATTTGAAAAC
>NZ_CP048741.1:913631-913945 GCF_018336475.1 Romboutsia sp. 13368 | reverse complement strand
AAATTCACCATCAGTTATAGAATACTTTTCTACTCCTTTACTACTAGATATCCATATATTATTTTGACTATCACTTAAAATAAATTCATTATTATAAATCTTTATATTTTCATCTTCTTGAAGGTTAAGAATCTCCATCTTGTGTTCTTTTTGGTTGTATTCTTGTGCTCCTTCATGATTAACAAGGTATAAATTATATTCTCCATTTTCTTTTGTATCATATATAAATACACCTTTTTTCGTAGAAATCCACATATTACTAAAATTATCAAGTTCTATGTTATAAACAAAGAAATTATTATTATACAATATAC
>NZ_CP048741.1:912838-913623 GCF_018336475.1 Romboutsia sp. 13368 | reverse complement strand
CTTTCTTTATTTATTATATTCATTCCATAGTTTGTTCCAATCATTAAGGTATTATTTTCACCATTAGCTAAACATGTTATATATGAACTAGTTAATGAATTTTTATTATTTTCATCATAGTTTAAAACTTCTATTTTTGAATTTTTAATGTCTATCCTAATTAAACCATTTTCAGTTCCTACCCACATAATATCATCATCTTTATCATCTTTTAATAATGATGTTATTTTTAAGTTACATAAATTAGCTTTMTTTCTAGGTCATTAAAGTTTATAATAGTATCTGTATTAGTATCTATAATATCTAAGCCTGAATCAGTTGCCACCCAAATATTGCCCATAGAGTCTTCTTCTATATCATTTATATATGTTGAACTTAATGAGTTTTCACTGTCTATACTGCAATTATATACTATTATTCTTCTTTCACCATCATATCTATTAAGCCCATCTATTGTACCTATCCACATATATCCTTTACTATCCTGAAATATTGATGTTATATGTTCATTTGAAAGTCCTTCATCAATAGATAAATTTTCAAAGGTTTCTTTGTTTAATGATTCAGCTAATACTGATATAGGCATTAAAATGTTTATTAGAATATATCCTAATAATATTATTTTTGCCAGTTTTAGTTTCATATATTTACTCCTCATAACCATAAATATTTAATACTGTTACTTAAATTTTAATATGTTAAATATTTTTTCAATTATTTTCCATATATTCTCTTTTCTAATTATATATATCCAATATTTTACATTAATGAATATTATATTTATA
>NZ_CP048741.1:910445-912241 GCF_018336475.1 Romboutsia sp. 13368 | reverse complement strand
TCTATTTTTAAGATGTATTTAAAACATAAAATAATATATTAATTTTTATGATAATTTTATAATTTAGGACATTTGTCCTTAATTTATATTTTTATTATTGCTTATTTCAAATTATGTGATATAATCTAGTTAATTTACTTAAGAAGGAGAAAAAAATGAACAACTTATCTTATCTTTTAGAAACTTGCCCTAATCATATAAAAAAAGATTTTTTAAATATATCTTTTGACACTTTCGATAAGATATTGATTCAAAATGAAGATGCAAATTTTGTATACATAATAAAAAAAGGTAAAGCTAAAGTTTATTCTCTAACATCTACTGGTATAAAATATTTAGAACGAATATATTCTGAATATGAGTTATTTGGAGAATTAGAAGTATTCATAAACAAACCTATATTAAACTATGTAGAAGCACTTGAGCCTTGTGAGGTAATTAAAATACCTAAAGATTGTTTCTTAGAATGGATTAAGTATGATAGTAATTTTTCTTTATATATAAATATTCAACTTTCCCATAAACTATATACTACATCCATTAATAGCAAGGCAAATATTGTATATCCTTTAAAACATAGATTAATATTCTTTTTATGGAGATTCTTAGATGAGCATAATTTAAATGCTATTCACAAAGACTTATTAGTAGAAGGAATTGGATCAAATATCAGAAGTGTTAATAGAATAATTAAAGAATTAGTTAGTGATAATATTATTGACTACAATAAAGGGTTTATTAAAGTAAAAGATATGAATAAGCTTATAAATATAGTTTTCTCTTACAATTATAATGATAATACAATAGAACTTTTAAATAAAAATTAGGAGGAATAACATGATTGATGCAAAATTATTAATAGAAAAAGCATATGAGGCTCAAAAACTTTCTTATTCACCATACTCACACTTTACTGTAGGCGCTGCTTTACTTGGTGCTAGCGGAAAAATATATACAGGATGTAATATAGAAAACGCTGCTTTTACACCGACAAACTGTGSAGAAAGAACTGCTTTCTTCAAAGCAATATCTGAAGGTGAAAAAGAATTTACTGCTATAGCTATAGTTGGACATAAAAAAGGTCAAAATNNNGGAGAAGGTGACTTCTGTGCACCATGTGCCGTATGTAGACAAGTTATGGCTGAATTTTGTAATCTAGATACATTTAAAGTTTATATTGCTAAAAGTAGAGATGAATATTTAGAATATACTTTAGGTGAACTTTTACCATTAGCCTTCACTGGTAAAAACTTAGATTAATCTAACAACGTAAAAAAGAAAAATACGATAATATTTTTATTCAGTTCTAGGTATTTTTATTTCACCATTTTTTATCTTTTCAGCTTCTTTATTAGCATAATCCATTACATCTTCTGGTAATAAGTTGTTTTCTGATATTCCAACTCCACCTTCTTTAAGTCCGTATACTTTTTCTGCTCCACCCTTAAAGTTTCCTTCTACTAAATCCTTTACTAAAGAATAAGATGCAACATTTAGTTTCTTCATAGCTGAAACTATTACATTTTCTGGTGCTAAATCGCTTTGATCTCTATCTCCACCTATAGCATATTTATTGGCTTCTTTTGCAGCTTCTATAGCACCTGTTCCTGCATCTCCTGCTGCAGCTAATATTATATCTGCACCTGATGCTTGCATTTGTTTAGCTACAGATTTTCCTTTTGCTTGGTCTGTAAATGAGTTTACATATTGTTCTAATACTACAGTATCTTTATTAGTACTTTCAACTCCATATTTATATCCATATTGATATCTAACTACTGCTGGTGCTGGTAACT
>NZ_CP048741.1:908332-910351 GCF_018336475.1 Romboutsia sp. 13368 | reverse complement strand
TGCTAAGATTCTTCATGTTACTGGTATTACTGCTGCACTTTCTCAAAAAACATTAGATGCAGTATACAAGGCTATAGATAAGGCTAGAGAAAATAAAATGCTAATTACTTTTGATCCAAACATTCGTGTTCAATTATGGAAAAGTAAAGAGTATATGATAGAAGTTTTAAATGATATAGCTAGTAAATGTGATATAATATTACCAGGAATAAAAGAAGGTAATATATTAACAGGAAAAGAAACAAAAGAAGAAATTGCAGACTTCTATTTAAATAATGGTGCAAAGGCTGTTGTAATAAAAAATGGAGCTAGTGGTGCATACTTAAAAACACTTGAAGAAGAAAAAATAGTTCCAGGATTTAAGGTTAAAGAAGTTGTTGATACTGTTGGAGCAGGAGATGGATTTGCAACAGGAGTATTAAGCGGATTACTAGATGGAGAATCATATGAAAATGCACTTGTAAGAGGAAATGCAATAGGAGCACTTATGGTGACATCAAAAGAAGATAACTCAATACTTCCAACACAAGAAGAATTAGATGCATTTATTATGTCTCATGAAAGACAAGTAGTGTAAATATAAAGTATAGATAAAAGAAGAGCAATTTGCTCTTCTTTTTATTACGATAGTTTTATGATACATTAAAAATTGTTGTTTAGTTATATATAAATTATTGGTTATGTATTATTGTAAGAAATATATAGTATTTATATAATAAAACTCGTTGTGCTAGCTAAATATGATTATTGAAAAGTATATTTCACTATTGAAAGAACTCAGTATAATAAATTAAATATGCTGAGTAAAATAACTAACACAAAAGATTAATATAATATATATCTTTATATGTTATATTTTATAAGCAATTCCTTTAATAAATACAAAAACCTTGTTACCGAATTTCTCATAATTACTTATCTTAAAGTTGGCATTTTCTATGTTTCTGTAAGTATCACAATTGATATTGCATTTACCAACCTTTTTCCAAGTACTGTTTAAAGAATTTGCTAAGTTTTTATAAGCTTTATCATGTGGAAGTACATGTTCTATAAAAATTAATTTTCCGTCATCCTTTAAAACTCTATAGATTTCTTCTAATGCCTTATTAGGATTATCAATAGCACAGAATGTAAGGGTAACAACTACTGTGTCAAAATACTTGTCTTCAAATGGTAACTTTTCAGCATTTGCAGTTATATAGTTTATATTTATTTCTTTATTTAATTTATGATTTAGTATAAATTTATTAAATTTTAAATCTAAAACATTTAGTGATTCAATATTTTTAGGATTATAGTAGTTAAAATTGATTCCACCTCCAGAGCCTATTTCAAGAACTTTTCCATTGGCCTTTGTTATGAGTTCTTTTCTTCTTTTATTTAGAGATATTTTTTCAAAAGGCATCATAAATAAGTTAAATATAATTGTTATTAGTTCGTTCACATTTTCCTCCAAGTTTTTAATATTTTATAATTTATATTATACATTTTTTTACAAATATAAAGATAATAAATCTAAAATCTATATAATTATTTATAAAAATTAATTAAGCTAAGTAAGTTTTTATATCAATTAAAATACTTACCCCTCTACAAATATATTTATAAATTAACTAAATATATTTCAAGAAATAAAGAGATAAATAAACTAAAATAATAAATGAAAATGAATATCAATAACAAAGTTGATAACATAATTAACAGAGGGGAGAAGCAAAATGTTATTAAGAAAGAAACTTTGCAAGACTACAGCTATAACAATAGCAGCAATAAGTTTATTTGGAAGCCAAATAAACACTGTAAATGCATATCAAGGAGTTAATCCGATTACAGAAATTTCGCAAGAAGTATCTAAATCTGCATTACAAAATGGAGAGTATAAATTAAAGAATATAATACAAATAGAAGATGAAGAAAATAATACTAAGTCTAGGATATTAGCAAGTGGTATAAGACCTTATAAGTACTATATGTCACTTATGATAGTATTTTATTTGCTATCTTGTTCTAGTAGTATTA
>NZ_CP048741.1:903625-905067 GCF_018336475.1 Romboutsia sp. 13368 | reverse complement strand
TATAAGATTTAATATATAAAAAGACCAGTATTTAAATAAAGTTTATTAAATACTAGTCCTTTTATAGTGTTTATTTTATTAAAATAAATTATTTAAGTTATAAAGTATTTTAGCTAATGTAATATATTATTTATACTGATAGTATTTCATTATCTCATCGATGTTAATTTTATTTCCATTTAATTTTATATCACCATTCTCTAAGATTTTAACAAAATCACTACCTATATAAAATCCATTATTCTCTTTTTTCAGACTTATATTTTTATCTTCACTAATCTTTCTAAGTATCTTGTAAATATCAATTTCTTTTCTACTTCCTAAATACAACTCATGCATAGTGTTTGCATTTTTAAGTAAGTATAAAGTAGTATAATTTACAATTCTAGTTCCATACTCAATTCTTTTTATAGGTCCAACTTTTTCAAAGTCATCAAGCTCTATTCTTATATAAATATCATTTTCTTTTCCACTAGTACATTTTATCTCACTACAACTTTTTCTTTCATATTCATAATAGTCCTTAATCTTAGCATAATACTCTATTCCATAATTGCTATCGAATCTATTTATAGATTTTGGTTTATCCTTTGGTTGATAAAATGCTAAATACTCAATCCCTAAATCTATCTTTGAAATTGAAGATTTTGGTATATGATAAAATCTATGCTTTTTATAAATATCAAAGTGATCTTTATCTTTTGTGTTAACTATCATTACATTTTTGTTCTTAAACTTATAATAATCATTCTCTTCATCAAATACTGGATTATTATTAACAGCTTCTATATATGATTCATTTATAATACTACATAAATGTTTTTTCATAAGAGAAGTAGATCCTGGAAGCATAGGAAGTGCTCCTATATTAACTTTATCTATACTTTTATAAAATCTATTTTCCTTAAAGCTTTCTTCATCACTACAAGGAAACATTACATAAGCCCCTATTGATTCGTACTTAAATTGATTATCCAGTTTATTTTTACTTACTATAGAATCTCTGTATCTATGCATAATGTTTATGTCATCTTCCATTGGGCATATGTTTCCATTGTTATCAACATAGATTCTATACTTTGCATCAAATATATATACCCTGTCAGTTTTGCCGACACCCTTTAAACAAAGTACCGTATCTGGTCTTTGGTTTGTTGTTGGAAGTTTATTATATTGCTTATTGTAAAATAGTTCTAATCTTTTTCCTTGCTCATTTTCATAAATACATTTTGCTTCTTTATTTTGCATAAGTGATAATGTTAATCCATTTGAAGTTGATTGTATTATTGAATTTTCTTTAGCTTCATATCCTAATTCTTTTATTATGCTATGTATTTTTATGTAACACCATATTTCATATAAGTTCCAAAGCTTTTTATTACTTATATCATAAAGTCCGCTACTTATATCTAATCCTTTTGATAAAAGTAGATAATAGTAAT
>NZ_CP048741.1:901886-903389 GCF_018336475.1 Romboutsia sp. 13368 | reverse complement strand
TATATCTAAGGTTGTATTTTTTCTTACTTCAACWACATTKTKTGAAKTAKGATTTTTTCTTAAATGCTTTATAGTTTCCTTAGTAGATATAACTTTAGATTTATGTTTATTTTTTAAGTTGTACTCTGTAACAACACTATGCTTTGGAAATCTTTCTATTCTTTTTATAGCTCTTTCTAGTTTTTCATATATATTATTTAGTATAACTATAAATTCAAGTCCAGTTTKATTTTTATTATCACTTATATTTACACTTGAAAATGTCTTATTTAAAAAGTCAAATACTAGTGATGTTATTTCTTCATTTATATCTTTTAATATTTCATTATAGTCATCCATGTAATCAAGCTTTGATGGAAATACTTGTATCGTTAATGATAAAACTTCACTATTATTTTTAATAATCTTAAATGTAGAATATCCTATATCTCCATTAAACTTAAAAGATCCAAAGGTATTTCTACCTCTAGTTATTAGATTTTCCCTTATTTCTTTATGATCATGATATATTTCAAATTTATCATCAATGTTATTTTCTAAGTATAAGTTATATATTCCATCTTCAAAAAAGCTTGGATACATAGTATTACTATTATTTATTTCTAATTCTTTAAAGCTATTTATAGTTTCTACAGTGTAGTTATAATTTGTATATACTCCTAAAGTTCCACTTATATTTTTATTATTGTTTGTAGCCTTAAATTTTTTATTTTCACTACTTCCATATATGTATAGTGTAAAATCATCTGTARATAATTTTAATATATCACTACTAGTACCAGTAACTAACATAYCCATCATTTTGATACCCTTTTAGCATATATATAATTTTCTTTGCACTATTTTCATATTTTACAGTTGTAGTTTCTAAATAATTTTCTGCTTCTTCTACAGTTTCTATATCATTAGTTTCAATTATAAAGTTAAATAAATCTATTAAAACTTGATATACACTTTGCTCACTTCCATTTATAGCTGGAAGAACCTTTTGCATTATTTGATAATCAAATGCAGTATCTTCATGTAATAAATTAAATTTTTTATTTTCTACCATATAAAATARTATTTCATCTCTTACTCTGTATGCAAATTGCTTTTGTGATTTTTTAAGTATTTCATTGATTTCTATTATTTTTTTATTTACTTCTTTTGCATATTCTCTATATTCTTCTTCTATATCCATAGTTTTTAAGTATGTTGTTTTTAGAAAGTTATTAGATATATTTAAAGGCTCTACTTCTTCATTATTTTCAAAGAATAGGTTGTCCAAGTCTACATCTGAAAACTCTATTGTATTTGCTCTATCTAATACTTTTCTACTAAATTGGAATGTTGTATCATCCATGTTTACTGTTCCTATTAAATATAGGTTATCTGGTATATGTAGGCTTATGTTTTCGTTGTTTTCTTKATACTCTACTATRTTGTCAGTTATTATGTCTTGTCCTACTTTTTTACGGCTTTCTATTATGCTTAGATAGTCACTTAGRTAGTATTCTACTC
>NZ_CP048741.1:901581-901719 GCF_018336475.1 Romboutsia sp. 13368 | reverse complement strand
TAATCTGCWTTTATACTATCTGCAAGTAGTCTTATTATTTTTGATTTACCTGTTCCACTTATTCCTGCTAGTATTGTAAATGGTTTTGTTTTTAAGGATAGGTACAGGTTTGATAGTTGATTGTATGTGTAGTTGTAG
>NZ_CP048741.1:901360-901527 GCF_018336475.1 Romboutsia sp. 13368 | reverse complement strand
TATTATTTCTTCAWATTCTTCAATAAMATKRTCCTTATCTAAATTATCTTCTTTATTTAATATAGGTGATGAATATAAAAATCTCATGAATTTTAACCCATYCCATAACTTAAACTCAACTATACTATCTTGTATTTCTTTTAATTTCATATTAGCTTCTATTATAT
>NZ_CP048741.1:901020-901238 GCF_018336475.1 Romboutsia sp. 13368 | reverse complement strand
ATATTCATAGATGATATTAAACTTTCATTATTTAGTAATTTATAATTTCCASTTYTAAAGTTTTCAATAAATTCACACATACTTCTTCTTAGTTCTATCCACGCTTCTTCCACATTTGAAAATTGAGATGGATATATCCATTTGTTGTCCTTCTTTRAGTAATAAATTTTAAACTTTAATGCACTACCGCCTTTTATACTTCCTAATGGTACTGTATT
>NZ_CP048741.1:900357-900571 GCF_018336475.1 Romboutsia sp. 13368 | reverse complement strand
AGTCTTTTGCATTTTCTTTGTTGCTATAGAATTCTTTAAAGGAATTATATATGTCATCTTCATCTATTTTTAGCTTTATATTTCCATTATTATAAAATGCCCATAGTAAAGGTATTTTGTAGCTTTTTTCTGTTCTTGTTTTTTTTATTGTATTTATAAAGTCTATTGCTTCTTGATCTAAGTTGTTATGAGTATGTTCTTTTATATAAAATGT
>NZ_CP048741.1:899952-900091 GCF_018336475.1 Romboutsia sp. 13368 | reverse complement strand
ATAAAGTACACAATCTATTACTCTATACCATCTCATRTATCTTTTTGCTTGTGCTATTTGTTCTTTTTTTAATCCTCTTTGTAATATTTTCATATTTATCTCCTTAATATTAATTCTATACTACAATTAACCATATTAT
>NZ_CP048741.1:899658-899775 GCF_018336475.1 Romboutsia sp. 13368 | reverse complement strand
TGATTACTATATATGTAATTTGATTCTAGCTTATTATTCATTCCTTCATTTACAAATAGTAAAGTTTCATCATTTACTTTTACTTTCCATTGTATATTTCCACGTTTTACTCCTAAT
>NZ_CP048741.1:895174-899352 GCF_018336475.1 Romboutsia sp. 13368 | reverse complement strand
AGTCCTTAATCCTTGAGAAATTTAACTTACTAAAATTCTTTATTATACTTTCTATTTTCAATCTCTCTATATTCTTGCATCTTATGTTTAAATAATTCTGCATTTGTTGGTGGTGCATATGTAATGGCATTGGCACCAGCTTCAATTGTTTCTAAGATTGATTCTTCAGTTTTACCTCCTGTTGCAATAATAGGGATATACGGAAACTTCTCTCTAATCTTGCGAATAATCTTAGGTGTATCAGCTCCTCCACTTATATTTAATATATCCGCTCCTGCATCAATCTTACTTTGAACATCTGTTAACTCAGATACTATAGTTACAACTACTGGAATGTCAATTGATTCTTTTACATATCTAATAGTTTCATCAGGTGCTGGTGAATTAAGGATTGCACCTATTGCCCCTTGAAACTCTGCATGTAGAGCAATATTTGCAGATCTTGTTCCATGTGTTAATCCTCCGCCAACACCACATAAAACAGGTATATCAGAAACTGATAGTATAGCTTGAGTAATGGTTGGTTGAGGCGTAAAAGGATATACTGCTATTACAGCGTCAGCATTAGTATTTTTTATTATTGCAACATCAGTAGTAAAAATAAATGACTTAAGTCTTTTTCCAAAAATTCTTATTCCCGATGCTTTAGATATTATACTTGGAATTGATACATAATTATTTCTTAAATTTGATGTCAATTCAGGTACGTACTTAGATTTATTATTTTCAATCATTGTTTCTTCTTTTCTCCTTGTTTCATTCTATAATAAAAGCCTTAATAAGTTCTCTATTTATTATGCCCTAAAATTAATATGTGCATATTACTTTTTATAATGCTTTTTCTGCTTTTATGGCTATGCTTGCAGGTAACTTGTTTCTTAATTTCCACACTATGCTTATTGGCTTGCTTCCACTATGACTTACAATATCAGCAGGGCCTAAGTATGTATATGGGCTAGTTACACCATCTTCACTTTTATTTTCTCTAACAAATAGTAATATATTATTACTTGTATCTCTATGATTTACATATCTTTTACCCGTTGGTGAATCTATACTTGTCCTACTTTGACTTTGCCAGTTAAATAATTCATCATTTATAGCATAGTCTTCATACATAGTTGAAGGAGAAAAATGCTTTTCAACCTTATTTAAAGTTATTAAAAATACATCACTTTTCTTATCTTCAATATATAGCACTCCCTCTCTTAGTGGATATTGCTTTTCTATAGTATTTTTTCCAAGTGATGCTAGAATCTGTTCCTTAGTATAAGTTGCATGTACTTCTAAATTGCTATCAAAACTTAAATTATCATTAAATGTTTTCACTTTTATATGACTTAAATTATATTTAAGTATTTCTAGAATTTCTTCATAAATAACCTTATTACTGTAAAGTCTTTGTAAAAACTCATTTATACTATTTATACCTAAGTCTTTTGGTGATTTTGTGTATAAGGTATAGTGTAGCATAAGTAGCATTTTTTCTTCACTATCATTAAAGCTTATTATTTTATCTTCTTTATAATTTTCTAGTGTATTTATCCAAAACTTAAGAAGTTTTATTGAGTCTGTATTTATAAGTCTTAACATACCACCAGCTAAACTTTGTTCATCTATATCATTAAAATCTTCCTTTACTTTTGCATTTACACAAAGTCTATAAAAGCTATTTTTAGTTTTGTATATTTCTTTTAAGGTTATATTATAAAACTCTATAAAGTTTGTAAGGCTTAACTTTTTGCCACTTTCTAGTTCAAAAGTTTTGATTTTATTGGTTATTGTGGTTTTATTATTTATAAAGGAATTTATATTTCTTAGTATGTATTCCTTAGCTTGTTTTTCCATATGTAAATGGCAACCCTTTGGAAGTGTTATAAATCCACTTTCTATTTCTTCTTTTAATGCTTTTCCTTTTTTCTTTGCTATTGATGAAAACTTTTCATAGAAGTTATAGTTTTTATGTGCTTGTCCTACATAATCAAGTACTGTAAGGCACTCTTTATTATCACTAAGTCTTAGCCCTCTTCCTAATTGTTGTAAAAATATAGTTGAACTATCTGTTGGTCTTAAAAATAGTATTGTATTTATTTCTGGTATATCTACACCTTCATTATATAAATCAACTACAAATGCAAATTTGTATTTACCATTTACAAGTTTTGATTTTGCTTCATCTCTTTCATCTACACTACATTTAGAACTTATAGCTACTGATGGTATACCTTTTTCATTAAAGTAGTTTGCCATAAAGTTTGCATGATCTATACTTACGCAAAATCCAAGTCCAACTACTTCATCTATATCTGCTATGTAGTCATCTATACTTTTTAATATTAAGTCTGCTCTTTTCTTAGCATTTATTTTGTCTACTGTAAGTAAGTTTGTAAGTTCTTTATTGTCATATCCACCTTTTGACCATTTTATTTTACTTAAATCTAGTTCATCACTTACGCAGAAGTATTGAAATGGTGTAAGTAGTTTTTTATCTATTGCTTCTCCTAATCTCATTTCACTACTTATTCTACCATCAAAGTATTCTAATACATCTTTACCATCCATTCTTTCTGGTGTTGCAGTAAGACCTAAAAGTACTTTAGGTGTAAAATGTGAAAGTAGYTTTTGATAGCTTGGAGCACTAGCATGATGAAACTCATCAACTATTATAAARTCATAAAAATCTTTGCTTATATTTTCATCAAACTTTTTAGAGTTGAAGGTTTGTATTGTCATAAACACATGGTCTATATTATCTGGAGTAAAGTTTCCTGTGTATAGTCCACCAAAGTTTCTATCTCTAAGTATTGTTCTAAAAGTCTTCATGCTTTGTACTAATATATCTTCTCTATGAGCAATAAATAGCAATCTATTTACTTTTCCTTTGTTATTATTTTTAAAGTTTTTATAGTCAAAAGCAGATATTACAGTCTTTCCTACTCCTGTAGCTGCTACTACTAAGTTTTTATTGTGTCCTAGTACTTCTCTTTCAACAGTTAATGTATCTAGTATTTCTTGTTGATAGTGATATGGTCTAACATCTATATTAGCTATTTCTTCATTTTCAGCTTTATAGTCATTTCCTCTAGCTTTTTTAAGTTCTATTTTTAGTTTTTCTTCATCAGCTTCTGTGAAGGTTTTAAATTCTTCATCATTAAAGTAACTTTCAAAGGTTGCTTTGAATTTATCTACAATGTTTTTTGAATCTTTTTCACTTACTTTCATATTCCATTCTAGTCCTGTTGTCATTGCATCCTTTGATATATTTGATGAGCCTATATATGCTGTTGTGAATCCTGTATTTCTATGGAACATATAGCTTTTTGCATGTAGCCTTGTTCTTTGTGTGTCATAGGATATTTTTATTTCTGTGTTTGGAAGTTCTGATAAAAACTTTATAGCTCTAAATTCACTTGCTCCCATATATGATGTTGTTATTATTCTTAGTTTTTTTGTTTTTGTATGCTCTATTAGTTCATCTTTTATTAGTCTTAGTCCGCTCCATCTTATGAATGATACTAATATGTCTATACTGTCACTACTTGATATTTCTCTTTTTAGTTCACTTATTAAATCTGGTTCATTGTTTGAGTTTGTAAATAAGTAACTTTGTGATATAGGTGTTATAGGTCTTATATTGTTATTTTTTAGTTTTGATTTGTTAAGTTTTTCTTCTATTGATAGTAGTATTTCACCATTTTCATGAATATTATTTTCTTTTATTTCTTCGTCTTCAACTTGTGTTGATAGGTAGTTTATTATTTGGTTACAAAGTTCTATTTGTTTATTTAAATCTTTATTTTTTATTAGGCTTAAGCTTTTTCTAGTTACTTCTTGTAGGTATTTTGATAGTATTATTTTTGCTTCATCTTTTTCTATTTCTTCTTTTTGTATATTTATTTCATTTTCTCTATTTTTTATTTCTTCGTGTATTTTATTAGATATTACTTGTTCGTAGATACCTTCTTTTAATTTCATAGTTATACCTCTTGCTTTGGATATTATTTAGTTTACTTAATTTTATTATACGCTATATTTGATTTCTAGTTATATTATAAATTTTAAAATATCTATAATTTCACTTATTATCTTTTTAGTTTTATTATTTTTATACTAATATTCTTATAAATTGTAATTCTATTAGATTTCAAAACACTAKCCTTAAATTTCTTAAAGCAAAA
>NZ_CP048741.1:889900-895021 GCF_018336475.1 Romboutsia sp. 13368 | reverse complement strand
GGATAACATGCTTAACTTATCAGAAAAACAAATACTTATACTAGAGTTTTTAAAATCAGAAATATCACAAAAAGGATACGCACCTAGCGTTCGAGAAATTTGCGAACATGTAAAATTAAAGTCAACCTCAACAGTTCACTCTCATTTAAATAAACTTATCTATATTTATAAATTAAAAAATGAAGCTTTTATAGCTTCATTTTCTATTTATTTTATTAGTTCTAAAGTTTTTTCTGTAGCGTTTAACTTATATTTACATCCAAAAGGAAGTGTTATCATCGGAGTACAGTGACCTGATTTTAAATTGAATATACATGGTTTATTATATTTAGCTACTCTATCTTCTATAAGTTCTAAAATTTCAAAATCATCATCATTATCTTTGTTACAATCGCAGAAATCTCCAAATACAATTCCAACACAGTCATCAAACTTACCAGCTAATGCTAGTTGAGTTAACATTCTATCTAGTCTATATATAGACTCTCCTACATCTTCAATAAATAATATTTTTCCCTTTGTATCTATTTCATACTTACTTCCTAGACYTGATGATATTAATGCTAGATTACCACCTATTAATTCACCTTCACATAACCCTTCAACTACTGTATAAATAGGTTCATCATTAGGATTTTCTATTTTAGTAACATTATTATTTAAAGCATTGATTAATGAATTATATGTAAATTCATCCCATTTATGTGATGTTCCTGCCATTATTCCATGAAAAGTTACTAAATCTGTATATTTATTAAAAGCTAGATGAAGCCCTGTTATATCTGAGAATCCAACAAAGAATTTAGGATTATTTTTTATAATATCATAGTCTATTAAGTCTAATATTCTAGGTGTTCCATATCCACCTCTTAAACAAAATATTCCATCTATATTTTTATCTAAAAACATATCTTCAATATCTTTTGCTCTTATAGAATCTTCACTTGATAAATATCCTTTATAAGAACCATAACAACTTTCTCCAAACTTTACATTATATCCTAGGTTATTTAATGCATTTTCTATTTCTTCTAAAGTTGTAGCTCTAAATGGTCCAGATGGTGCTACTATTCCTATAGTATCTCCTTTTTTTATTCCTTTTGGATATATCATATTATCTCCCCTTTAATTAAAACATCATATTTGTTACAATAACAGCAGTTATTAAACCTACCACATCTGCTATAAGTCCTGCTGGAAGTGCATGACGACTTTTCTTTATACCTACTGCACCAAAATAAACTGCTAGTACGTATAAAGTAGTTTCTGTTGAACCATTCATTACAGATGCCATTCTTCCTATTAACGAATCTGGCCCATATGTTGCAAATAATTCATTCATAACCCCTGATGCTCCACCACCTGATAAAGGTCTTATAAGTGCCATTGGTAATACTTCTCCTGGCATTCCTATTTTATTAGTTATTGGCGATAATGCATTTGTTATTAAATCAAGTGCCCCAGATGCTCTAAAAACACCTATTGCAACTAACATTCCTACTAAAAATGGTATTATTGATACTGCTGTGTTAAAACCTTCTCTTGCCCCATCTGTAAAAGTTTCATATACATTAACTTTTTTAAATTTTCCAAATAATACTATTGATACTATTATAAAAGGTATTGCATAAAGTGATATTGCATTTACTATATTCTCAAACATAATTAGTCCTCCTTACTAACTGCTAATGTATTATTAGCTACTACTTTCGATTCTTTCTTTTTTGAAATCTTTTCAAATGTTTTTACTGCTATTACTGCAGCTATTGTAGATGCTGTTGTAGCAACTAATGTTGGACCAATTATTTCTGCAGGATTATTTGAACCTGCTGCTAGTCTATACGCTATTACACTTGATGCAACTAATGTTACTGATGAAGTATTTATTGCTAAGAACATACACATAGCATTTGATGCTGTGTCTTTTTCTTCATTTAATTCTTGAAGTTCTTTCATTGCTTTTATTCCTAAAGGTGTTGCTGCATTACCAAGTCCTAATATATTTGCCGCTATATTCATAACCATAGAACCCATAGCTGGATGGTCTTTTGGAACATCTGGGAATAAAAACTTCATTACAGGCTTTAGTGCATTTCCTATTAATTTAACTAAACCTGCTTCTTCAGCTATTTTCATTATTCCTAACCATAAAGCCATCATACCAATTAGGCCCATAGCTAATTCTACTCCTGTTTCTGCATTACTCATTAATGCATCTGTAACTGCTTGTGTATTACCAGTGAATACTCCTATAATTATTCCTCCAACTAGTAATACCATCCATATAGTATTAATCATTTAAAATTCCCCCTTTTTTATAAATACTATTAGCTTAAATAATCTAATACTTTATATATTTTTTTATCTTTTATATATACTCTGGCTACCCTTCTTGATACTATACTCAATAATTCATTTTTATTGGTATGTGCTAAATTTGCTATATCAATTAAATTAGGTCCTCCATTTCCATAAAAAATAACTTCACTATCCATACTAGCATCTTCTATATCTGTTAAATCAACTATACATTGATCCATACAAATTTTGCCTAGTATGTTTGCTTTTTTACCATTAACATATACATAACCTTTGTTTGACAGTATTCTTGGTATACCATCTGAGTATCCACATAAAACTGTACCTATCTTCATATCCTTATCTGCTATATATGAATAATCATAACTTATACCTTCACCCTTTTTTATATTTTTAATTTGAGCAAACTTAGATTTAAATGTCATTGCAGGTTTTAAATCCATTACTGACTCTCTACTGTTATATCCATATAAACTTGCTCCAACTCTTACCATATCCATATGAAAGTCTCTATAAGCAGTCATGCCTATACTGTCACATATGTGTTTTATAGGTATGTCAAGATGTTTTATCTTTTCTAATAAATTATTAAATTTGTTAAACTGTTCGTAATCACTTTCTCTATCTTTTAATGCAAGATGTGAAAATATCCCCTCTATATTTATGTTTTCTAAATTATATATTTCTTCTATCATACATGGTAGTTTTTCATCTATTTTAAATCCAAGTCTATTAAATCCTGTATCTACTTTTAGATGCATATTAGCCTTTTTACTTAATTTAGTAGCTATATTTGATAAAAGCTTAGCTTGTTCATTGGATAATACTGTTAGTGTTATATTATTTTCAATAGCTATATCTAAACAATCATCTGGTGTATATCCCATAACTAATATAGGTAAACTTATATTATTATTTCTAAGTTCCATAGCCTCATTAAGTCCAGCAACACATATATAATCAATATCTTCATCTTCTAAAACCTTAGCTATCTCAACAGCACCATGACCATATGCATTTGATTTTAACACTAAGCCTAGCTTTGTATTTTTATCTATAATTTTTTTTATTTCATTTATATTGTGCTTTATAATATCTAAGTCTATTTCAACATACGTAGGTCTTAATAGTTTCATAATGTACCCCCTAATTGAATATGTCTCTAATTCCTACTATTTTTTTACTTATATTTTTATTATATAAACATTTTAAGTTATTTTTTTTGAAAATGTTGCCTTGATTATTGCAAAAAATGCTACATACATTTTTTACTATTTTATGAAATATAATATTGCTATAATTAAATTAGTATTGAAATAGAGGTGATTATATGAAAAATATTGTAGATAATATAAAAAATTTAAAGTCATGGCTTATAGATATTAGACGTGATTTACACAAAACTCCAGAACTTGGACTTGAAGAATTTGTAACTAAAGAAAAAATTATAAAGTACTTAGATGAAATAGGAATAGATTATATAACATATCCTAACCACACAGGAATTATGGCCTATATTAATAAAAATGCTAAAAACACAGTTGCAATAAGAGCTGATATAGATGCCTTACCTATTACAGAAACTAGTGACAAAAGTTATAAATCTATACATAATGGAAAGATGCACGCTTGTGGTCATGATGCTCATACTGCAATACTTATTGGAAGTTGCAAAATATTATACGATATGAAAGATAAACTAGATGTAAATGTAAAATTTTTATTCCAGCCAGCAGAAGAAACAGTTGGTGGTGCAGAGCTTTTAATAAAAGATGGMTGTATGGAAAATCCTAAAGTTGACTAYACTATAGGACTTCATGTTATGCCACATATAAATACAGGTATGGTTGAGCTTAAATATGATTCTCTTAATGCTTCAACTGATACAGTTAGTATAACTATAGAAGGTAAGCAAGGTCATGCTGCCGCTCCTCATCAAGGAGTTGATGCTATCGTAGTAGCAGGGCATGTTATATGTGCTCTACAAAGTATAGTTAGTAGAAATATAGACCCAACTGACTCTGTAGTATTATCTCTTGGAATGATAAATGGCGGAATAAAAGAAAATATTATATGCCCTAAGGTTACAATAAGCGGAACTTTAAGAACTTTAAATCCAGAAACTAGAAAATATGCTAAAGAAAGAATAAGAGAAATAGTTAACTTTACTTGTAAAGGGTTTGGTGCTAAAGGTATAGTTGATATAGAAGAAGGTTATGCACCACTTGTTAATGACAACTTTGTTGTAGATATTGTAAAAGAAAATACAATTAATTTATTAGGTGAGAAAAATATAGTATTTAGAAAATATCCTTCTTTAGGTGCAGAAGATTTTTCATTTTACTTAGAACATTCAAAGGGGGCTTTTTATCATTTAGGATGTAGAAATGAAGATAAAAATATTTTATCTCCTTTRCATACTGCAGACTTTGATATAGATGAAGATTGTTTAGAAATTGGTGTTATGCTTCATGTTTTAAATACATTATCATTTTCTAAATTATAGAAATTAGTACATGAAAAGTTAAATATTGGTTAATAATACTTTTATAAAGAATTTATAAATCACGAAAGGAATTTTAATTATGAAGGTAAAATTACCAATATTAGTAACAATATTATCATTATCTTTAGGTTTATCAGCTTGTAAAAATGGTGCAACTAATTCACGTGCAGATACTAGAACAAATAATACTACTGCAAATGCAGAAAATACAAATACTGAAAATAATTCTAGTAATTCATCTTACAAAACGGAAAATTTCAATATTACAGATGCAGMTARANCAAATAGCAAATGCA
>NZ_CP048741.1:887518-889315 GCF_018336475.1 Romboutsia sp. 13368 | reverse complement strand
TACGTTTCTCAAAATGTAATTTTTTACTTTTATAAAATCATTGATATTACTTATATTCATAGGTTATCCACAAAAAATTTCATAGCATAATTTCCTTGTACGTAAAAATGCTGTCCACACTTTATATGTAGACAGCATTTTTACTTKGATTTATTMAATTAATTTAGTATASTTYWYTWWTWMWWWMCAATATTTATATATAATTAATCACAGAATGTATAATAAATCCTATTATTTAAAGTATTTAACCCTGACAAATTGTCAGGGCTTTAAAATAATAAAAATAGTTTATTTTAAATTAAACTTTTCATTTTCATATACAACTTGATTATTTTCTTCTAGTTCTTTAAGTATTACATACATAACATCCTTGTTTAAAAATACATTTCCATTTTCATTTCTAACCTTTAAATTAAAATCCTTATACTTATCCTTTATATAATCTGTAAGATTATCTTCYTTTAAAATATTATAATTWKTATCTAAATAAACTTTAAATAACCACGGCATAGCATTCTCACTTAAATCAACTACTAACCTATCAAGTAATACATAACTYTCATCATCATTTATAATCATAAAATCTGGWGTATCATTTATTAGTTTATCTATATAATCATAATATCTCTTATTGTCTTTCATATACGTCTCCTTATTTATTGCTCATTTTAATAGATTTTTCTATACAAGAACTCATTGCCTTTATAACAGCACTTCTCATACCTTCAATTTCTAAAATCCTACTTTCATATGCTTCTCCTTATTTATTCATGTAGTATCCTATGTTTGCATTTTGATYTATTTTACCTTCTATGTTGCCTTTACTAGAACTCATTATAACTGTAACACCTGGTCCATGACCAGATTTTACACAATCACTATGTACTATAACACCTATTGAAACAGCTCCACCTAAGTATCCTGTTCCATAAGTATTATCATGATCTTCAAGTAATACTAAATCTCCAAATCTTAACTTATCAAGTCCTAGTCTYTTTATTTCTACTTTATCAGCAGTCATTATATCATAATCTCCACTATAAGCATTTGAAGAACCTGTTCCTGAACCCATAAGATATGCTGGAACAGATGCAACAACTGGAACTTGTAACTTTCCGTTCTTTTCTTTTATTTCTAGTTTTTCAAACAAGTTTGGATCTATACTCATAACTGCTATATCTTCATAGCCTTTTATACTTAAACCTTGACCGTAAGCTTTAACTAGTATTTTATCATCTATAGCTAAATCTTCTAAAGTATCTTCATCAAAGTATATCATAACATGCTCTATACCACCATGCATTCCTGTTACATAACCTTTTTTACCTTTWGCATCTCCTGATACAACCTTAGCCTCATTACCTATACAGGAAAAAGTAGTTAATGCTGCATTTTCAGTAGTATTTTCATTTCTTATAGAAACACCTGGCTCAACATGGTCTCCTACCCAGTTAAATGCACTATCTCCTATTTTAACATTATATGATATACCACCAGTTGCAGGAAGTACCATTGGTTTTCCATCAAAAGTTATTCTATAGTTTCCTCCTAATGGATGATGTATCTTACCTTGTACTGACCACTTTACTAAGTTTTCTTTGTTAGTTTTTAACACACTTTCACTCTCCTTAATCCTTTCATATATTCTATAAATTCATCAACTGCATCTTCTCTAGTTGCCCAAGAGGTAACAAGTCTTATAGCTATGTTATTTTCATCTATTATTATTTTTATATTTTTCTTCAAAATCTTTAAATCTGTATTTGATATACATATATCTTTATTAAAAGTAATAGT
>NZ_CP048741.1:886731-887192 GCF_018336475.1 Romboutsia sp. 13368 | reverse complement strand
GTCCCTTAATTGGGAGAATATAATACTATCAACATAGTATTATTAATATATAAAGGATTAGGTGAGAATTTATGGTGGATGTAAAAGTATTAATTGATAAAGCATTTGAAGTTCAAAAACAATCTTATGCTCCATATTCAGGATTTAATGTAGGAGCTGCTCTTCTTTGTGATAATGGAAAAGTATATACAGGATGTAATATTGAAAATGCTGCATTCACACCTACAAACTGTGCTGAAAGAACAGCTTTCTTTAAAGCTATATCTGAAGGTGAAAAAGAATTTACTGCTATAGCTATAGTTGGACATAAAAAAGGTCAAAATCCTGGCGAAGGTGATTACTGTGCTCCTTGTGCAGTATGTAGACAAGTTATGGCTGAGTTTTGTGATTTAGATACTTTTAAAGTAATTATTGCAAAGGATTATGATGATTATCTAGAATATACATTAGGAGAATTACTT
>NZ_CP048741.1:886408-886662 GCF_018336475.1 Romboutsia sp. 13368 | reverse complement strand
AGATAATACATTTAAACCATTAGAAAATGTATCTAGAGCAGAGGCTGTTGTAACATTAAGTAGAGTAAAATAGAAAATTATGAATTTATTTATTAATTAAGTCGTTGTGCTAGTTAAATTTATTTATTGAAAATAGTTTGCTTTGCTATATGAAATTAAAATAGCCGAAAAACTATATTTAGTTTTTTCAATATATTTAGAGATTAACTAGCACAACAGATTAATTACACCATAAATGTTAATAGTATGTTATG
>NZ_CP048741.1:885705-885774 GCF_018336475.1 Romboutsia sp. 13368 | reverse complement strand
ATACCTCCTAATTCTATAAATTTATTTTAATATAAATCTTACTATTTTAATTGATACATATAATAATAA
>NZ_CP048741.1:884616-885267 GCF_018336475.1 Romboutsia sp. 13368 | reverse complement strand
TTATTACTTAAATAGTTTAATTTCTTTATTTTTTTATATATACTCCATAAAATTAATAATATTATTGCAATAGTAAATAGGATAAAATACTTCTTACTAAGAATAAGAGTTGATGCAATATATAATATTATACTTATTGTAATTATAATAAAATTTAGTATATTTCTTACGATTTTCATATACTCCCCACCCCCATTGTAAAATTTAAACTTATTATAGCATTAAGTTCCATAAAATACCAATAAAAGTAATAGTATTGCAAAATAAACATTTTTTCTATGTTTATCTATTACTTTAGATATTTAGTAAGAAATAGTTATATAAATAGCTTAAATATGCTAAATACATGACTTTTGTGCTATCAGTAAGTAAGTCTGCTAAAATAAAAGTAATGTTGAATATAATTATACAAGAGTTCAAATTAAAAAAATAGAACACCTATATTTATAACTAATCAAAAGTGGGATGATATAAAATGAAAAAAATGAGAATAATTCACAATTTAATATACACTGTCAATTTTACCGACACCTACTTAAAGCTAGTCAAAATGACTAGCTTCTTTTATACATCCTGTAATTCAACCTCCTACCATTAAGACCTACCACATATCYATTACTCATCTCATAAAGCCTGCTACCTATAGCCTCA
>NZ_CP048741.1:883797-883877 GCF_018336475.1 Romboutsia sp. 13368 | reverse complement strand
TGAGTTTTTGTGGATTTTAATGGTGGAGACGAATCGCAGTAGTAATATCCACAATTATATTCTAAAATTAACTTTTAATA
>NZ_CP048741.1:882669-883597 GCF_018336475.1 Romboutsia sp. 13368 | reverse complement strand
TATTATTTATTTTACAGATACATATTTATTGTCTTTTATATAAAATCTCCATAAATAATCTTTAGCTTCTTCAGCATAATCTATATTCACCCTTTTAGATTCTACTACCTCAAAGTCATCATCAGAATATACCTTTTCTCCATTTTCATCTATGTAAAAATCACTTATATAAAGATCACTATCTAATATAAATTTAGAATTAAAACTTCTATCTATTTCTAATGCCATACAAAGCTTTCCTGGCCCATTAGTTATATTTTTCTTTTGATAACTATTAAGTTCTGTGTAATCCTTTTTATATCTATTAAACGATATCTTATCAAAWCCTTTTATAGGCTCTACTGCCCTTATTAGCACACATTCTGGTATATTTTCAACATTGGCTGATAAATTTAGACAATTGTACATCCCGTAGATAAGATATACATATATATGCCCACCTTCTAAATATAATGGTTTTGTTCTATCCGTTTTTTTATCATTATATACATGTGCTGCCTTGTCTTTTATCCCCATATATCCTTCAGTTTCAACTATTTTAGTTACAATTTGTGTATCATTATATTTTCTTATTAAAAACTTTCCAAGTATATTTTTAGCAACATATAGTCCATCGTTATTAAAAAATTTCTTGTCCAAATTATCACCTCTAATAAATGCTATATGAACTATTATATCCTAAACTATAAAAAATAAAAAAGCTACCCTATAAGAATATAAGGTTAAAATTATAATCAATATAGTGTAACGTTTATATTTCAATCTTTAAGTTTGATTATATATAATCAAATAATATAATCAAACTAGAATTACAATATAAAAACCACATCCATATACTTATTAATAGTAAATGAATGTGGTTTTTATGTTACTTTGCTAAACTACTCTCAAGTTCGCATTATATTAATAATACGAATGTAAAAATAAT
>NZ_CP048741.1:881753-882632 GCF_018336475.1 Romboutsia sp. 13368 | reverse complement strand
YTCTTCATCTTTTTCTATAGATACATATATATGTCCACCGTAATCTGTAAACTTAATGGAATTTGAAATAAGATTTAATATAATTTTTTCAATTTGATTTCTATCTATAGCTGTAATTATTTCTTCTTCTTCTGTATCAAATATAAGTTCTATTCCATAAGATTTAGATACATCAATAGCTGACATTACAGTATCTTCAACTACCTCTACAATATTTTGATTTTTAAAGCTTACATCTAAAAATCCACTTTCGATTTTACTTACATCAATTAAGTTATTAGCCAATCTAAGAACTCTATTAGAATTTTTTTCGATTAAATTAATCTGCTCTAAAAATAATTCTTTTTCATATTCACTTTTATTTATCTTTGATTTAATTAATTTACTTGAATTAGTTATTATATTTAGTGGAGTTCTAAGTTCATGAGAAATTGTAAATATAAAATCTGTTTTTATCTTTTCTCTTTCAACAGACTCTTTTATATCTTTTTTATGATTTCTTAAAATACTAAACTTTGTTTTTCCTTTCATTCTCATAGCTCCTAATCTTCATTTAGTATGAGATTATTTTATGCTTTCAATTGTTATTAATACTGTAAAAATTTGTAACAATCATAAATAAAAAGGTTTCTAATTTTAATTTAAATTAGAAACCTTATGTGTCTTGAATATTAGATACTTACTGCGATATATTCTCTACTTTCGTATCTAGTGAGGAACAACCACTAATAAAAATAGAAAATGTAAATGATCCTATAAGTAGTATATTCTTTATTACCTTAGGTGTAAAAAACTTCATACTCCGTTTCCTTGCATTTATTCACTTTAAATAATAAATTACTATACATTWATATGTCAATGTTTTGTATATGCTTTAAT
>NZ_CP048741.1:872335-879663 GCF_018336475.1 Romboutsia sp. 13368 | reverse complement strand
ATAAAGTCCATCATTATWAAAAAAWTTCTTGTCCAAATTATCACCTCTAATAAATGCTATATGAACTATTATAACCTAAACCCTAAAAAATAAAAAAGCTACCCTAAAAGGATAGCTTTTATTTTAACTAAAGAATTTTAAAAGTATTCCTGCAACTACTGCAGAACCTATAACACCAGAAACATTTGGCCCCATTGCATGCATAAGTAARAARTTTGATGGATTTTCTTCTTGCCCAACCTTTTGAACAACTCTTGCTGCCATAGGAACTGCAGAAACTCCTGCTGCACCTATCATTGGATTGACTTTACCACCAGTTAATTTACACATAAGTTTTCCAAATAATACTCCTGATGCAGTACCTACAGAAAATGCTACAAGACCCATAGCTGTAACTCCTAAAGTTTGAACTGTTAAAAACGTCTCTGCATTAGCAGTAGCCCCTACTGTAAGACCTAAAAATATTGTTACTATATACATTAATGAATTTTGTGCTGTTTCAACTAACTTTGGAACTACTCCACTTTCTTTTAGTAAGTTACCAAACATAAGCATTCCTATAAGTGGTGCTGCTGTAGGCAATAGTCCTATAACTATTATCATAGTAACTATAGGAAATACTATTTTTTCAGTTTTAGAAACTGGTCTTAATTGTTCCATTTTTATTTCTCTTTCTTCCTTAGTTGTTAAGGCTCTTATTATTGGTGGTTGTATAACTGGAACTAAGGCCATATATGAATATGCCGCAAGTGCTATAGTTCCTAGCATATGTGGTGCTAGTTTTGATGTAAGTTGTATTGCAGTTGGACCATCTGCTCCCCCTATTATACCTATTGAAGCAGCTTCTAAACCATTAAATCCAAGTAATATTGCTCCTAAAAATGCAAAGAATATACCAAATTGAGCYGCTGCTCCAAGTAACATAGTTTTAGGATTTGCAATCATYGGACCAAAGTCTGTACTWGCACCTATACATANNNATATTAATGGTGGGAAAATGCCTAACTTAACACCTTGRTATARATAATATAAAAGTCCACCTATTTCACCATCAGTTGGAGGTTTCATTAAGTCTACTCCTGGCATATTTGCAAGCAACATACCAACTGAAATTGGTATTAATAAATATGGTTCGTATCCTTTTTTTATAGCTAAATATAAAAATACGCAAGCTATTAATATCATTATTATACTTTTAATTCCCATATTAGCAAAACCTGAATCTAATATGAAATTGCTTATCATATCTCCCATAGTAACATCCCCCTTAAAATACATTAAGCCATTTCTAATAATACTTCACCTGGATTTACATTTTGACCTTTATCTACAGCTATATTTGTTACTTGGCCATCTCTTGGTGCTACTATTTCATTTTCCATTTTCATAGCTTCAAGTATAGCTAGTACTTGACCTTTTTTAACGCTTTGACCATTACTTACTAATATGTTTGTTATTGTTCCTGGCATTGGAGCATTTATAGATTCTCCACCTGTAGCTTTTGGCTTTTGTACTTGTGCTTTAGGTTCTGATTTTGTCTCTACTTTAGATGTTGGCTCTACTTTTTGTCCTGCTTTTACTTCTTCTATTTCAACTTCGTATACTTTTCCATTTAATTTTATATGATATGTTTTAGAACTCATTTTTAAATCCCCCTATTTAACCTTTTTTTAATTTTTATTATTTATTTAAGATATAACTATATTAATATAATTATCTAAATTCCTATGAAATTCTTGTTATTTTCTTTATATGAAGATTTGGATTAGGTATACCATCTCCTAGCATTATAGATGCAGCAAGTGCTACTACTATTTTTTCTTCTTCATCAATATCAAAACTATCTACATCATTGTCTTCTATATGTTCAATACTACCGTTGCATCTATTATTAATTGGTGGTGTTTTTACCTCATTTTCATTTTTAAATATATACTTAAATAAACTAAGTACACCTGATATTAATAATAGTATTAAAAATACCATTAGCATACTTGATACTGTTATATATAAAGCTTGCATTAAACTTAAATTTTCACCCATATTATCACCTATTTTCTACATAGTTACATTTATAAATTTAATCTTATTATCATCTTCTTTTTTAACTTCTGTTTTATTATATTTATTTTCCAAAAACTTAGGAGCAACTTGTGGGAATAATGCAACTGCCAATACGTCTTCATCATTTTTAGCTAAAGATCCAGCTTCTATTTTCATTTTTTCAAACTCAGGCTCTATTAAATCTGCAGGTCTTACAGTTATTACTTCTTCATCACCTATTATTTTATGTCTCATTTCATCACTTATAGGTCCTGGAGACTTACCATAATTACCTCTTACATAGTCTTTTATTTCTTTTGGAATTAATTTATATCTCTCCCCTGTTAATACATTAAATAAAGCTTGTGTTCCTACCATTTGACTCATTGGAGTAACTAGTGGAGGATATCCTAAATCTTGTCTGACTCTTGGAACTTCTTTTAAGACATCTTCATATTTTTCTTCAGAATTTTGTTGTTTTAATTGTGATAAAAGGTTCGATAACATACCTCCTGGTACTTGATATTTTAATGTTTGAGGTTCTGTTAATAATACTTTTGGATTTAATATACCATCTGCCATATATTTGTCTCTTATTGGTTTAAAGTATTCTGCAACTTCTAGTAATTTTTCTGTATCTAGACCTGGGTTTCTTTCCATTTCAGCAAATGTTATTGCTAAAGATTCTGTTGGTGGTTGGCTTGTTCCTCCACTAAATGGTGATATAGCTGTGTCTATTATATCAACTCCAGCTTCAACAGCTTTCATATATATCATATCTGCTATTCCACTAGTACAGTGAGTATGTAGTTCTATAGGAATGTCGGTAATTTCTTTTATACGTTTGACAAGATCATATGCTTTATATGGAGTTAAAACCCCTGCCATATCTTTTATACATATAGAATCTGCTCCCATAGATTCCATAGTTTTTACTAAGTCTAAGTAATATTCCGGTGTGTGTATAGGACTTGTAGTGTATGATATTGCACATTGACAATGGCCATTATATTTTTTTATAGCTTTAACTGAAGCTTCTAAGTTTCTTACATCATTTAATGCATCAAATACTCTTATTATATCTATACCATTTTTTATAGATAACTCTACGAATTTTTCTACAGTATCATCTGCATAATTTCTGTATCCTAATAAGTTTTGACCTCTTAAAAGCATTTGAAGTTTAGTATTTTTAACATGCTTTCTTATAAGTCTTAGTCTTTCCCATGGATCTTCATTTAAAAAACGAATACATGCATCAAATGTAGCTCCTCCCCAAACTTCCATTGCATAATATCCAACTTGGTCCATAGTTTCAAGTATTGGTATTATTTCATCAGTCTTTAATCTTGTAGCAATTAATGATTGATGCCCATCTCTTAATGCTGTTTCTGTAATTTTTAACTTATTCATAAATTGACTTTTCCCCCTATCAAGTTTATGTTTTTAAATTATATTATAATGTMTCTAGCTATAGCACTTCCGCTTATACCTGCTCCTATTACTGCTATATCATACATATTTTTAYCCCCCTAAGCTTTTCCTAAATTAAATCCTATGTAAAATATTTATTAATTAAAAAATTCGCTTCGCTTGAGCGACGTGTCGGCGAAACACTTCATATCGCCAATTATATATCCTCGCTAACTCTTCGGATATATCCGTTGCTCAAAATGTCATTTTTTCAAAAAAATAGAGAGTCCCCCCTATACACTGTATAGAAGGCTCTCTCATCTCTTAGCCATAGTATTTATTTTTAGTAAATCGTTTTCTTTTATATTTTTATAGTAGCACACTTATTATTTCCGTTTCCAGTATTTGCATTATTATTTCCATTTCCACTATTCGTATYGTTGTTTTGTGTTCCAGAATTTGTATTATTACCGTTTCCAGTATCTATTCCTAACATATTGTTCATTTGTTGTAATAAATTATTAAATTGAGATTCAGATTGATTGTTATTATCTGGTCTTGTAGCTTCGTCAACTGATCTTATAAAATCATCTTGACCTTTATCATATATATCATCAGGTAAGTTGTCTAATTTTTTTAATCTAGCATCTATATCTGATATAGTTCTTTCTCCTTCAGATATTAATTGTTGATTCATATCTGATATTTGCTGGTCATCTGTTTTTGCATCATTTTTTAAATCATTAACAAATGTTTGTATTTTATCTCTAGAATCCTGGTATGCTGCTCTTAAATCTTCTACATATTGTTTATTACCTGGATATTTGTTAGTTTTGTAGTATTCTGTTGCAGTTTCTGGTGTTTCATACATTCTATACATACCTAAATTACTTAAATTCGCATCATAAAAGTTAGCGTATTGACTTGTGTAATCAGTAGGCGTAGTAGTAGCAGCATTATTTTGCTGTGCTGTAGCATTATCTTGCGTTGGTGTAGTTCCTTTGTTGTTGTTATTGTTGCTACATGCTACTAGTGATAATGATAAAGATAATGCTATCCCTGTTAATAATATTTTATTAGCTTTCATATTATACCTCCTATAAAATTGATTTATCATAAATATTGTTTGTAATTTATGTAAATATAKTMTAATAACTGGAGTGTTTATTGGACTATCAGCAAACTACCTTTTAGCCCATTTACTAAGRYTATCATATTTTAGAGATAAATTAGCATTAGATAAAAATACTGATGCTATTACTTACGAAAACTATAAAAAAGCCTAGGATTTTCCTAGGCTAATTTTTAATGCTATAAACTTTTAATTACATTTACTATGTCCACATTGAAGACATATTCCACATCCACCAGTAGGTATTACTGTTTTATTACCACACTCTGGACATATAAACTCTTCTGTATCTGAATTATTTGTATTTTCCTTTTTTACTTCTTCATAAGAGTTATCTTTTTTATGTTCTTTAGGGTTTTCATTTACTAAAATTCCACTTCTTTTRCATCCATCTCTGTATATAGTTATTCCTTTTAGTTTGTTTTTCCAAGCAGACATATATATATTATAAACATCTTCAACAGTTGCTTCATAAGGTAGGTTTATTGTTGATGAAATAGATGCATCTATATATTTTTGCCATGCACTTTGCATTTTAATTCTTTCTTCTGGGTTTAAATTCATAGCTGTTACAAATATATCTCCTAATTTATCTTCATCAGTTATTTCATTTATATCCATATACTCTTTTACTATAGGTGTATATACTTTATAGAATACATCTTCATTATGAAGACTTACTGTTTTTCTAAAGTATGATAGGTTAAACATAGGCTCTATTCCTCCACTTACACCAAGCATTGTAGATATAGAACCTGTTGGTGGTATAGTAAGAAGTTGTGAATTTCTAAGTCCATATTTTCTTACTAATTCTTTTACATCCTCACTTACATTATTTATGAAGAATTTTGATTTAAATATAGCTTCTTCATTGTATTTTTCATAAGGACCATACTCTTTTGAAAGAAGTGCTGATTGAGTTACTGCTTCATTTAACATTATGTTAGATAATTCTTCACATAAACTGATAGACTCATCAGACCCATATCTTATATTAAGTTTTATAAGCATATCTGCAATACCCATAACTCCTAGACCTATTTGTCTATATTTTGATACGCTTTCTCTTTGTTGAGTAAGAGGATGAAGTGGTAATCCTTCTTCTAATACTTCATTTAAACCAACTACACAATCTCTTACACATTCTCTAAATTTAGTTCTATCAAATACTGCAAACTCTGTAAATGGTTCAACTACAAACTCTGATAGATTTATAGAACCAAGTAAACAACTTCCTCCTGCTGGTAGTGGTTCCTCTGCACAAGGATTAACWCCTGCATATTTAAATTTACTATCTTCACTTAGCATATGATTCTTTTCTATATTGTCCCAAAATAGTATTCCAGGTTCTGCATAGTCCCAGTTGTTAACTATAAGCTTCATAAATAACTTATAAGCATCAACTTCTTTTACAATTTCTTCTCCAGTTGCTTCTACTTTAAATTTACATTCATACATAGCTTTATTTAAAACAGCTTGCATAAACTCATCATTTATTTTAACTGATATGTTTGCCTTAGTTACTTTTTCCAAATCAGTTTTTACATCTATAAATTCTTCTATATCAGGATGACTWACATCCATACATATCATTAAAGCTCCACGTCTTCCTCTTTGTCCAATAAGACCTGTTGTCATAGAGTATAAGTCCATAAAGGATACTGCACCTGTTGTAGTTTTTGCAGCGTTATTAACTAATGCTCCCTTAGGTCTTAAATTTGATATATCAATTCCTACTCCACCACCATAACTGAAAGTTCTAGCTAAATATTTTGCTGTATTAAAGATACTTTCTAAGTTATCCATAGGTGGCTGTAGTACATAGCAATTTGAATAGGTTACTTTTATGCCATATTTAGGTAAACCTCTATTTGCAAGTATTCTACCTGCGAATAAGAATTTTTTATCTCTTATTAATTTTGCTATCTTTTTATTTCCTCCAGATACTCTTTCTATCCATTCATTAAAACTTTCATTATTGTATTGATATTTATTTGCCCAAATAGATTTTTGAAGTTCATCCATTTGCCATTTATTATTTCTAACTTCTGATCTTTTTTCTCTATATAAAATGTATTTTTTAGCTACATCCTTTCTATTAGATTCCATTAGTAAAACTTCAACAGCATCTTGTATATCTTCAACTGTAAGTTTTATCTTTTCTTCTTTTATCATATTCTCTATTTCATCAGCTATTTTTTTGCCTAAATTTTTATCTATTCCATATTTACTMTTTATAGTTGATTTGTAAACAGCATTTATTATCTTGTTTCTGTCAAAAACTTCATAACTGCCATCTCTTTTCTCAAGTTTTGTCATAAAAACACCTCATATCATCTTTTTTGTCAAATTGCTTATATTATTATATACCCTACCYATTTACTTTGACACAATATATTGTGTTTTTATTTTATTTTTTTATTCTTTAATACTATATATTGTATTAAAAGAAAWTAAATAGTAACAAAATAAAACTAAGGGTAAGAAATAAAATAAAAATGTTATACTACTAAATACCAATATATCACCATCTTTCAATTATAAAAAATTCGCTTCGCTTGAGCGACGTGTCGGCGAAGCATTTAGTATACATCCGTTGCTCAAAATGTCATTTTTACTTTCATACAAAAATTACCAATATTTTTNGCATAGCATAAATTCCTAGTAATTAAAAAAGGTGTCTCAATATGAACTTAATACTTATTCTTAGATACAAAATATCTAAGTGTATTTTATTAGT
>NZ_CP048741.1:870422-870731 GCF_018336475.1 Romboutsia sp. 13368 | reverse complement strand
AAATGGATAAAGATATATATATAAATAATGCTATGGAAATAAAGAAAAAGATAGAAAATGAAAATGGTAATGAAAATTTAATTAAGTATATAGAACGTGTATGTTTTGACTATTAGATATGATTTTTTAGATAGTAAGTTTGATGAATAATATATATTTATTACGAATAATTTATATCAAATTAGATAAATAACCATACCTTATAATTCAAATTATTGATAATACTAAGGTATGGTTATTTTTATTATATTATAGCCACAAAGTTAGCTAACATAGCCAATATTTAATATATAAATTAATTTTTATATA
>NZ_CP048741.1:864739-865025 GCF_018336475.1 Romboutsia sp. 13368 | reverse complement strand
ARTTTGACATTGGCTCATCTAGTAAAAGCATTGTAGGCTCTGTTGCTAATGCTCTTGCAATTGCTACTCTTTGTTGTTGCCCTCCAGATAATTCATCTATTCTTTTATTTCTAAAATCAATAAGACCTGCTAAGTTTAAATATGTTTCACATTTATCCTTAATAACATTTTTAGGTAGCTTTTTTATTTTCAATCCATATGCTATATTTTCTTCTACTGTCATATTAGGGAATAGTGCATAATTTTGAAAAACTGTTCCCATATTTCTTTTTTCTGGTGGTAAGTT
>NZ_CP048741.1:863807-864041 GCF_018336475.1 Romboutsia sp. 13368 | reverse complement strand
AAATTTTTACTAAATTTTAGTATATTTTGTATTACTACAAAAGCCTAGGATATCCTAGACTTTTGTTCTTTNTATATTTCATCTTTACCTATTTTATTTATAAATCCTTTTGGAAGTAAATTATATATGTAAACTGACAATGAGAAATCTATCATACTATGTATAACCGTTCCCACTCCTACTAATAATATAATTCCTTGTAAAAATCCTTTATCATAATATGCTGATGATAAT
>NZ_CP048741.1:863360-863511 GCF_018336475.1 Romboutsia sp. 13368 | reverse complement strand
TTCAAGTATTATTTTTATTGGTGACATCATAGGTATTATGATTCCTATAGCACAAAGTAGTGCTGATATAATAACTTCTTTTGTATTTAATTTATTACTCACAAAACCCCTCCTAGTGAATATACCTTATGATAAGATTTTAATTCCTTTA
>NZ_CP048741.1:862567-863353 GCF_018336475.1 Romboutsia sp. 13368 | reverse complement strand
AGCTGATAGCTGTTTATACAATCCTATCTATGTAAAATTTAATGAAGATACACAAACATCAGAGACATTTTCTTATACACTACAGTATCCGTCTTTCTTTAATTTAAAAAATACTAATTTCAATGTAAATCAAAATATTCTTAACAATATAAGCTCAACAATAAATTCCGATGTATTTACATTTAAAAATGGATTAGTAGATGAAGAAAAGCAAGTAAATGCTGATAATGCTCAAAGTAATCAACCATTGTCAAAGTATAATGTGATTACAAATTTTGCAGTTCCATTTAATAAAAATCATATATTAAGTACTATAGTTAGCCTTATGGCTTTTGTTAATAATGAGGGCCCTAAATATGATGAATTAAATAATTATAACTTTGATTTATTAACTGGAAATGAATTTACTATTGGTAGTGTTTTTAATCCTAATATTGATTATCTAAAAGTTATCACTAATTACGTTAATTATAAAATAAATCAAAATAAAGATTTATACTATCCTGATGCAACTGTAGAGATTGCTGATGACCAATCTTTCTATTTAACTGATGAGGGAATAGTAATTTACTTTGGAGTAGATGAAATTGCACCTAAAGAATTTGGTATTCCTAAGTTTACTATGGAGTACATAAAATTTGCTCCATATATAAATCCTAGATTTTACTGTTCACCTGAAAATATCTACAGATCAAATTTTAGAAGATAGTATAAAATTCGCTTCGCTTGAGCGACGTGTCGGCGAAATATTTCATGTCGCCAACGATATATCCTCGCTAACACTTC
>NZ_CP048741.1:862079-862543 GCF_018336475.1 Romboutsia sp. 13368 | reverse complement strand
AGTATAGCATAGGCTATACCTTTTATTTTATAGTTCATTAATATATAGATATTTATTTTATTATTCTTACATAATCAGTATATACTTCTTCCTTGCACTTTGATGGTATTATAACTTCTATTAAATATATATTTCATTAATCAGTTATACTAGGTAAATTACCTAAATTGTTACTTTCATCATCATCAGGTAAACTTCTTAAATATTCATGTCCTTTCTTAGTAGCAACAGCAACACCTGCTATTTCTCCCATCTTAGCCATTTGTATTCCTTCATCCTTACTTACCCTTTGACCATTTGATAATTCATATCCAACAACATCACCAGAATGCTTTACAAGCTTAGTTATTCTTTTTGCATCAGCATTTGGAGTTGGAACTTCTTTATTTATATTCTTAGGTAAATTGCCTATAACTCCATCATTCTTAAAATCCATTTTATACCTCCTACAAATAAACTAATAG
>NZ_CP048741.1:861889-862074 GCF_018336475.1 Romboutsia sp. 13368 | reverse complement strand
TTTACAATTATTTTTAGAAGATAATAAAAAATTATACAGTCTTATTAGCTTCCTTTTAACCTTATTTAAAGCTAGTACTGCAAATACAAACATTAACTCTGATTTTTAAATTCTAAAGTTTATCATTTTTTACACTATWCAATTGCAAATTACGATAGAATTTATCAATAAATGTCACTTTTTTA
>NZ_CP048741.1:859012-860085 GCF_018336475.1 Romboutsia sp. 13368 | reverse complement strand
AATRTTAATTCTTATTTACTTTACTAATCTATATCTATTGGTGCCTTTATTGATTCTTCATATTCATCCAACCATTCTTGTGATGCAACTTCATGTACAGTTTTCCCATCAACAAAATTWGATAAATAAACAGTAGGAGCATTTTCTTTTGTTGCTACTGAAAATGAAAATCCTTTAATATTAGTTGCTACTCCCCATTGTCCTTTATTATTTAATGCAACTAAAGACATGTCTCCAGCACTTKYTCTTCTTCTTTTAAGCTCAGAATTAAGTTGATTTACTGCTATATCACAAGCTTCTTGGGGATGTTTACCTTCTTTCATAAGTCTTACTATTTCATAAGATATACATCCTTTCATTAAATCTTCACCAAATCCTGTTGCAGTTGCTCCTCCTACTTCACTATCCACATAAAAACCTGAACCTGAAAGTGCAGAGTCTCCTAYTCTYCCCTTCTTTTTCATAAATAGCCCGCTTGTTGATGTTGCAGCGCACATTTTTCCTTTTTCATCTAAACATATCATGCCAACTGTATCATGTTCTGTATAAGGGCAAATACCCTTATCTAAGGTTTCTTTTTTTCTTTTTATATACTCTAATTTTGCTCTCTCTGTTAACATATTTTTTCTTTCAAATCCATTTTTATGAGCATATTCTTCAGCGCCTAAYCCAACTAAAAAATTATTTGCTTTCTCATAACTTAATTTTCTTGCTATACTTACTGGATTTGCAAAATCTTTTATTCCTGCTACCGCACCTATACCAAGGGTATCTCCATCCATATATGCTGCATCTAATTCAACCTCGCAGTTTTCATTTGGAAGTCCACCATATCCAACTGTTTTATAAAATGGATAATCTTCCACTTCTCTTACTGCTAATTCTATTGCATCTCCTGCATCCATACCTTTTTTAAGTTCATTACATCCCTTTGTTATTCCATTAATCGCCATGCTCCATGTAGCTATCATTGCCCACATAATATTTACCTCCATTTTAATTTGGAAATTGTAGTTATTCATTGATTTATTATTTTAATAACAAATTTCTTTAATTAAATTACTTAATCCTCA
>NZ_CP048741.1:854161-854352 GCF_018336475.1 Romboutsia sp. 13368 | reverse complement strand
TTTCTACTTTTACTTCTCTTAATAATGCTTTATCGTGTTTAAACAAAATAAGTACCTCCAAAATTTAATTTTATAAGTATTTTTCACAAAATTAAATTTAAATATGCTTTATATATATTAAGTTAAGAACACTTTACAATATTTTTATCACTAGAGATACTTATATAAAGTTAATATCTTCAATTAAGAAT
>NZ_CP048741.1:850852-852157 GCF_018336475.1 Romboutsia sp. 13368 | reverse complement strand
TTATTAAAATCATATTTATTTAATAATTATATTTTAAACACTATTCCAGCTAATGCTCCAAGTCCTATAAAAACTATAGGGTGCTTATTAAACTTTTTAGTTAATAAAAATATTACTAAAAATATCATTAAAGCTTTAAAATTTATAACTACATCAAATAAATTATTAGTTTGTAAAAACTTACTTACATTTATTATAGATATTTTTATAATTTCAAACCAAGCAACAGCAATAAGCCCAGTAACAGCTGGCCTTAAACCTTTAAATGCACTATCAACTAATTTACTATTTTTAAATTTATTTAAAAAATTTGCAACTATAACAATTATAATAAATGATGGAAGTACTATAGCAAATGTWGCAACAATTCCTCCAAGTATTCCTCCTGCCTTAAATCCTGCATATGTAGCCATATTTACACCAATAGGTCCTGGTGTTGATTGAGATATAGCTATCATATCAGCAATCATAGACTTTGTAAGCCAAGTATATTTGTCTGATAACTCATATAAAAATGGAAGTGAAGCTAAGCCTCCTCCTATAGTAAATAATCCAACTTTAAAAAACTCTAAAAATAATATTATATAAATCATTTTTCACTACCTCTTTTTCTATTAACAAAATCACTTATAATTCCTATTAATGCTGCAGCTACAACAATGTAAACTACAGATATATTTAAAAATGATGATGCTACAAATGTAGCTACAAATAATATTATTCCAAGTATATCCTTAACAGAGCCTTTTACAAGTTTTATAAGTGCATTAAGTATAAGTACACCAACTGCTATTCTTATTCCAGAAAAAGCATGTTGTACTATATTTAAATCAGAAAAATTATCTATAAATCCTGCTATAGACATTATTATAATAAGTGATGGAAATACAACTCCAGAAGTTGCAAAGGCCGCTCCTATTATTCCTTTTTGTTTATATCCTACRAAAGTTGCAGTATTTACTGCTATTATTCCAGGTGTTGCTTGACCTACTGCATAGTAGTCTAGTAATTCTTCTTCTGTTGCCCATTTATGATTTTCTACAACTTCTTTTTGTAGCATAGGTAACATTGCATATCCTCCACCAAAGGTAAGACCACCTATTCTACAAAATGCCCAAAATAGATTCATTAATTCTTTCAAGTTTTACCTCCTATAAGACTTTATTCTACTGTTAAATTTTACTATTTAYTTAGGTATTAGTCTATGATTTTATGTAGTTTTTATCTGCAAAATTCAATTAGTTCATAGCACTAAAGGTATATCATTACTTTATACACTACATAATTGAAATTATTTATAATGTA
>NZ_CP048741.1:850630-850764 GCF_018336475.1 Romboutsia sp. 13368 | reverse complement strand
CTTATTAAKCTTATCTTTGTTATACTCCTTATCCCACTCTATTAYCCAACCTTTTTCACTCATGTTATTATCTTTTCTGCCTTYTTCAAAAGGAAAYTCCACTTGATCTAAATCAGTGTCTTTTATTTTTATAG
>NZ_CP048741.1:850533-850625 GCF_018336475.1 Romboutsia sp. 13368 | reverse complement strand
TTTACAATAGATATTATTTCAACTGGTGACATATTAGTTTTTGTATATCTAAGTACTTCATTTAGTATATCCATAATATTGCTACTATCAAT
>NZ_CP048741.1:850311-850431 GCF_018336475.1 Romboutsia sp. 13368 | reverse complement strand
TGAACCATTTAAAACTTGAGTACCAGAGTTTTTAACACCACTTATTTGACTTACTTCTTTTTCAGATACATTAATTTCAACTCCACCTAATATATCTATTATTATTTCAAAAGATTCAAA
>NZ_CP048741.1:850027-850306 GCF_018336475.1 Romboutsia sp. 13368 | reverse complement strand
CTGTAACATATTTATCTATATCAATACCAAAATTTTTCTTTATTGTGTCTATTAACAAGCTTGCTCCTTCATAAGCATATGCATGTGTTAATTTCTCAGTACTATACCCTTCGATGTCAACATAAGTATCTCTCGCTAATGATGTAAGTCTTATATCTTGATTTTTTCATCTATAGTAACAACAATCATTGCATCTGATCTATTACCTTTTTCCATATTATTTCCATCTACACCAACTAAAAGTATATTAGTTATTCCACTTTTATTATTTTTATCTGA
>NZ_CP048741.1:849645-849850 GCF_018336475.1 Romboutsia sp. 13368 | reverse complement strand
ATATTTGCTAATATATAACCGTCTATTCCTACTTTCATACACTTTGAAAATAATACTCTATCTTCATAAAAGTCTAAAACCATARTCTTTATATTTTTTTCTCTTTTTAATTTTTCTATATYATGTAAATACTGTTTGTTGTTTTTATTTAAATCTATAACTAATAAATTATAATTGCCATTATATATATCCGTATATCTATGAC
>NZ_CP048741.1:847263-848082 GCF_018336475.1 Romboutsia sp. 13368 | reverse complement strand
AAGATSGTTAAGTTAAGAAAAGATAGACAAAATTAAAATAAGAATATTGAACTTAAATAATAAAATTATCTATTATAATTATAGAAACTTATAATTTTAGGAGGGATATAATGACTAAACCATCAATATATCATAGCCAAGGATATAATTGTGCAGAGGCATTAATAAAATCATATAACGAAGAGCATCATACAAATATACCTGTTTCTTTAGGAAGTGGAATGGGATCGGGAGCAACTGTAGGAAGTTTATGTGGAGCTATAAATGCAGCAGTGCTAGTTATAGGATTTTTAAAGGGAAGAAATAGTGAGTTAGAAGCTAATGAAGCTAGAGCATATTCTAACAAATTAATGAAAATAATTAGAGAAAAGTATAATAGTGAAATGTGCATTGATTTAAAAAGAAATAAAATTGGATGTGATGAAATAATAGATTTCAGTGTGTAGATAATTTTGTGTATTCTATACCAAAATTAAAGAACAATAATTATTTATTTTGAAAGGCTATGACTATAAATTCATAGCCTTTTTTAGGTATTTTTTCCATTTTTGCAAAAAGAGATACCCCTCTAATAAAAAATCATAGATTTTTTTGAAACTACATATTTAAAGATGACATTCTATCATCAAAATATATACTTAAATGAGTTTCTGCTATTTCTAATAGTAGCCTTATAAGTTGGTATATAAAGATTACTTCCACCATACATCCTAACTATCTCTAAATACTTCTCATCCCCTACAATTTCATATAACAACTCTAAATGCTCATATACATCTTCTTTTCTTATCTTCATTTTATCCCYCCAAAATTTAATAC
>NZ_CP048741.1:846276-847247 GCF_018336475.1 Romboutsia sp. 13368 | reverse complement strand
CCTTTCTTATCTTCATTTTATCYCTCCAAAATTTAATACCTTATTTTAATATAATTGTAGATTTTAAAATAAAAACTTTCGAGGAAAATACTTTTAAATATACTTTAGAAAAATACATTAAAACCCTACTTCATACTTTCCAACTAATATATAAATATAAGCTTACAAWTAGCTTAAAATATAAAWTTTAGGAGGTAACTTATATGGCAGTTACAGTAGCAAATAATCCAGCAGGACTTAGATTRAAATTTGATTTAGGAAGAGATGACTCAACAGGTAAAACTAAAGTAAAAAGCAGAACATTTTCAAATGTTAAGCACAATGCATCAAATGAAGATGTATACGAAGTGGCATCAGCTTTAGAATCKCTTCAAGAATANGTTATTTCTATAGTCTATATTACCTTCAAAATGAAGATATATAAAATTTATTTCACTTGAGCGATGTATCGTCGAAATACTTCAAGCCACATGTGGGCGCTATTTATCAATTAAGGTTTTAAATTTTGAAATACTTTATATTATTAAAANNAATATNATTAGGAGGATTTTATTATGGAATTAAATAAAAAATTAGTTATGACTTTTAAAACTACAGATGACAAGAAAGTATCAATATCAGTTGACAACCCTAGAGAAGACTTATCAGAATCAGAAGTGAAAAATGCAATGGAGCTTATAACAGAAAAAAATATCTTCGCTCCTGGTGGAGCTGACTTAGCATATTTAGTTTCTGCAAAAGTTGTACAAACTGATACTACTAACTACGACTTAGTACTTTAATAAAATATGGATGGTAATTTAGAAGTTCTGATTGCAAATGTAGGCTTTCCCATTGCTATAAGTATGTATCTACTTATTAGGATTGAAGGAAAACTTGCAATTTTAACAGATAGTATAAATGAACTATCTAAAAACATTTTGTTTATTAAAAAAGGATAGCAACTGCTATCCTTTTTCATTATCTAAAAT
>NZ_CP048741.1:845654-846163 GCF_018336475.1 Romboutsia sp. 13368 | reverse complement strand
TTGAACCTCACTTATTTCAAATACTCTCGCAAGATCCTTTATATTTTTTCCATTATACATTTTTATAATCTCTCTATTTCTTCCATTTCTAAGAAGTGTCTTCTTACTTGGAAAATAAATAGCWATTCCTCCATATTCATTACAAAACTCAATAAACTTATCCATTCCCATAAAGTTTGCAACACCTACAAGCTCCTGTGGAATATCYTCTAATTTAATATAMTCCATATTATCCTCCTAATAATCTAGGTGCTGAAAATGTAGCCTTGGTCCATTGTAGCARTAATGTCTAAATTTAGTTTCTCCATCYCTACATTTAGCAACTATTAAATCCAYTATCTTAATTCCATCTTCTCTTGCTTTAAGTATACTTTTCTTATCTCTTTTAATGTTTGCAACTGCCTCTTCAAAATCAGAAAGTACTGGCTCATGTATATAYAYCACATTATTACTATCATGAAAAATCGCCTTACTATCACGCATTGGTCTTTCTCCCCATGGCCTTAAAT
>NZ_CP048741.1:845053-845612 GCF_018336475.1 Romboutsia sp. 13368 | reverse complement strand
TTTCATAATCTAGAGTTATATTCTTAAGTTCTCTAGATAAAGTTGCAACTTCTCTTTCCCTAGTTTGTAAGTTTTGTTCACTACTTAAAAGCTGAACATAATCCACTATTACTAAATCAGGTTTAACTTGTCTTATTCTCTTTTTAAGTTGWGGTATTGTACTTATTCTATCATTTATATATATAAGATTTTCCTTGCTCAAATCAYTCATTGCATCTATWATATTTTTCCAATCTATTTCYTTTAAATCTTTATACTTAAAGCTTTTAGCACTTATTCCAGTTTTCTTACTTAAGTTTCTCATAAATATTTGTTCTTTACTCATTTCCCTACTTATAAAAAGTACTTTCTTGCCTTGATCCTTACACTTTAACATTATTTGAAGTGCAAGTGCAGTTTTACCAACTCCACTTCTAGCAGCTATTGTTGTAAGCTCTCCTTTAAAAAGTCCTCCTATAACATCATCTAATAACTTAACTCCAAACTTAAGACCTGTATCTTCTCTATTTTCAAGAAAATCTAAAGTATTAGCACATATAGAACTTATATCATCTCCAAT
>NZ_CP048741.1:844876-845043 GCF_018336475.1 Romboutsia sp. 13368 | reverse complement strand
TTATCCATCGTACTTTTTATAGAATTTTCAAATTTAAAAAGTGAACTATCTATATCTTTATTTTCAATTATTTCAGATATTAAATTCATACAACTATTTTTTATACACTTTCTTWTAAACTTGTCCTTTARWATKTTTATATGTGTRTCTATTGCATAAGTTTCTCC
>NZ_CP048741.1:844737-844860 GCF_018336475.1 Romboutsia sp. 13368 | reverse complement strand
CTTATGTAAGAAATCATAACATCTACTTTTCKTTCATCTAACTTAGTTTTTATAGTTGGTATRTCTAAAGTRTAATTATTTTTATGTAAGTTTTTCATTATTTCAAATATTTCTTTGTTGTAA
>NZ_CP048741.1:843793-844676 GCF_018336475.1 Romboutsia sp. 13368 | reverse complement strand
TAATACTTCCAAGTATTGAGTTTTCAATATTTATAGCTTCTAATGGTGCCATATACTCCCCCTAATTAAAATTTATTTAAAAATCAAATTCTATATCAAATGGTTTTATATCCTTTAAATCCTCTATATCCTCATTCTTATCAACTTCTTCGTTTAAGTNNNNTTCAAACTTATTACTAAACAAAGTTTCTGGTCTTAAGTATTTTTCCATTTCAGTATATAACCACTGTTTTGACTTTATATCTATAACCTTGTAAAAGTCTTCTTCATCAAAACCTTCATTAAGTCTTGCATTTACAAGACACTTAGTTTTTACTGATGTTTTTTTAAATCTCTTCCCAGTTTTCTTGTTTAAATAATCAACTACACAATTATTTATTTTATTATTATTTATATTATCTTTTTTAGAGTGGCAGTTCTCTAACCTCGTACCTGTATCGTATATATGTTCGTTWWWTAGGYAYRAATTATTGCTATTACTAGCTTCTTTAACAACYCTACCTAGGTCATGTCCTAGGTTATGACCTAGGTCGATATTATTGCTGTATTCATATACTGATGGTGTGTTATCAGCGTTTCCTAATTGAACTAATTGTATTATATTTAAGTCCTTAAAGTTTTTTATAAGTCTTTTTGCTTTTCCTATTGATATATTTAAATCCTTAGAAACAGTGCCATTGCTTATGTAGAATTGTCCTCTTGGTAGWTTTCCATTCATGTTGTTGTARTTTACTTTTTTAGTTATGTAGTGATTGAATATTATTTTATCWGTRTCTTTTATGTTATCAAATTTTAATACTTGTATATTTGTTTTAAAATATCCTATTTGTGATTCCATTACTTTACCCTCCCCTATTGTAACAAACATGCTTTTTAAATTATC
>NZ_CP048741.1:843326-843717 GCF_018336475.1 Romboutsia sp. 13368 | reverse complement strand
ATTGGTAATATTTATTTTTTATAAAATTCAAATTATTCTTTAATATATATTTTTATAATGGTTATTTTATCTTGAATTTATAGTTATTATAATGTTCTATGATGGAACACTCTTTTAATAGAATATAGTATTAAATATTAAAGGAGATATTAGAATGAGTAAAAATATTGATTCTAAGCTAGCGTTATTTACATCTATAGTTTTAGGAGCACTTGCATTATTTTTAATGTTTTTATGTCATAAGCTTATAATTTATATAGCTAGAGCTTTTGTATATCTAACAGGACTTATTACTATATTTTTTACTGTGTTTTATATATTTATAATAGTGTATCTTATTTCAAGATTTCACAAATACTACTTTAGATATGATAAATATAAAAAATATAAA
>NZ_CP048741.1:843255-843321 GCF_018336475.1 Romboutsia sp. 13368 | reverse complement strand
TTTTATGCATAAAAATGGTATAAAAAATTATTTAAAATCTTTTATACCATTTACTTTAATTATTTA
>NZ_CP048741.1:842989-843224 GCF_018336475.1 Romboutsia sp. 13368 | reverse complement strand
ATATATTTTTATTAGGATATATTGGTTAAATTCGTGAATAAATTAATGAAATCATTTTACAATTGGAAAATAATCGAATATTTTATATAGTATAATTAAGTTCGCAATTGTTATATAATGCGAAGAAAATGATATGATTGTTTTGTCTGTTCACGAAAACATCTGTTTTAGTGTACAATTTAATAACTATTAATTATGATATAATAAAATCGGAAATATTTGTATTCTAAGTATT
>NZ_CP048741.1:841665-841959 GCF_018336475.1 Romboutsia sp. 13368 | reverse complement strand
GGTTTATATGAAATGTAATGAAACAAATTATATACAAAGATTAAAAAATCATAAAGAAGATGCTTTAGAATATGTAGTTGATAAATATATACCATTAGTAAAAGGTACAACCTATAAAGTATTATCACCTTTGAAAAATGAATGGATTATAGAAGAATGTATTAATGATGTATTTCTTTCTGTTTGGAATAATAGTGATAAATTTAATGGAAATAATGATGATTTTAAAAAATGGATATGTGCAATAGCTAAATTTAAATCAATTGATTATTATAGAAAAGAAATTAAACATTT
>NZ_CP048741.1:839947-841228 GCF_018336475.1 Romboutsia sp. 13368 | reverse complement strand
ACTTGATCTATTATAGTTAAAGTTGTTAATAATGTAATAAATCTTTTATTTATCTTTTTAGTTTTAATAATAAATAAAGATAAAAATGCTACAAATACAATAATTAAAAGGTGATTTAGTGAAAATAATTGAAAGTTATTATATCCCTATGTAGTAGAAAATAGAGAATTTATAATATCCATAATTACTCACTCCAATTTATATTTATTTAATAAATATGAGATTAATTATTTAAATGTTACTATATAAATATAAAGTTTTATAAAATAAGGCTATGTTAGCTAACTTSGTTATTAATTATATCTAAAATAGGCTATAATATATGCCTTAGTAAATTTAATGAACAAGAAAAAAACTTATTAAAAAAGCTTGTTAAAGGAATGATTAAAAATATGGAAGAAGAATGGCCAATAGTAAAAAATAAAGGAGATAAATAAATGATAAATAAAGCAAATTTAAGTGATATACCACAAATAATGAATATAATAAATAAAACAGTAGAAGAAATGAAATCTTATAATAATACTCAATGGGATGAAAATTATCCTCAAGATAAAGATTTTGCAAAAGATATAGAACTTGGTGATTTATATGTTGATAAAGAGGATAATACGATTATTGGATTTATATGTGTTAATTATATAGAACCGGTAGAATATGATAATTTAAATTGGTCTAAATATGAAAAATGTATGATAATTCATAGAATGGCAGTAAATCCTGAATATAGAAATAAAGGAATAGGAAGTAAGTTAATTAATTTTGCCGAAGAATTAGCAATTAAAAACGGTGTAAATTATTTGAAAACAGATACTTATTCTATAAATACTAAGATGAATTCACTGTTTAGAAAATTTAACTATAAATTTGTTGGAGAAATGAGTTTCTTAGGAAAAGAACAACCATTTTACTGTTATGAAAAAACATTATAATTAAAATAAAAGATTATTACAAAGCTAAGTTATATTTTAGTTGGCAAGAACTTTTTTAATCATGTCTATAATACAAAAGTTCTTAAATTTAATATATTACGAACAACTTATAGTAAGTTATAGAAGTAACCACATCTTAGAATTCAATGTATTGAAAAATCTAAGATGTGGTTATTTTTATTCCATATTTATCACGAAGATGGCTAACATAGCCTAAAATAAAAATTGGCTACTAACTTAAAATAAGTTTAGCAACCAATTTTTATATCTATTCATATATATCAGAAAATTCTATATTACATCTTTCTATTTTATTTTCACTTAATRTACAATCATATTTAATAGTAKT
>NZ_CP048741.1:837372-838948 GCF_018336475.1 Romboutsia sp. 13368 | reverse complement strand
TATATAAGTTGTAGCGACATTTAAGTATGGAGCGAAACTTATAWATTATACTCGAGCGAGCCAACTATTAAACTAAAAAAAGTATGAGTTTTACCCCATACTTTTTAATGATAATCCCTATCTATAGTTATAAAACAATTATACTCTGGATGTACATCCTTTATAGCATTAATTATATCTTCNCTTAACTCTTCCTCAGTCATAATCTTAATCATCTTATCATTATCAACTACAACATCAAAAATTAAGTTTTGATTTTCTCCATGACCTACTACTCTAAAGTCATGCATTGATTTTATAAYTGGATTRTACTTTATTATTTTTTCTACTTCACTTCTTATATATGCTACTTCCTCAGTTTCAACACATATAGGGTCCATGTGTATTACTAAGTGAGTTTTAAACTTTTCTGATATTTCTCTTTCAGCTKYATCTATTATATCGTGTATAGTCATTATATCTATATCTGCTGGTATTTCTGCATGAACAGATGCTATTGACTTTCCAACTCCGTAGTTATGAATTATTAAATCGTGCACACCTTCTATATGCTCATATGATAATATTGCTTGGTTTATTTGCTTAACTAATTCAGGATCTGGTGCTTCCCCAAGTAATGGACTTATAGTTTCTTTAATTAATGAGTATCCTGCATAAAGTATTGCAACAGATACTAAAATACCTGCATATCCGTCTATTGGAAGATTTGTAAATTTAGATGCTAAAAATGCTACTAAAACAGTACTTGATGTAAATACATCTCCCATTGCATCTACTGATGCAGCCTTTAGTGCTGATGAATTTATTTTATTCCCCATAAATTTATTAAATTTACTTAACCATACTTTAACAAGTATAGATATGAATAAAAGTATAAATGGTATTATTTCAAATTTTATAGGTACTGGATTTAGTATTCTATCTATTGATGATCTTACAAATTGAATACCTACAAGCATTACCATAAATGCTACTATTAAAGCTGATATATACTCAAGTCTACCATGTCCAAATGGGTGTTCCTTATCTGGTGGCATACTTGCAAGTTTAAACCCTACTATTGTTATAATTGATGATGCCATGTCTGATAAGTTGTTAAATGCATCTGCCATTATTGCAATACTTGATGTTAATAAGCCAACTGAGAATTTTACTGCAAATAATATAAAGTTTGCTATTATTCCAACTATCCCACCTAAGTATCCATATTTACTTCTTACGTCTTCATTTTCGATATTTTCATTGTTTTTTATAAATGTATTTACTAATAATTTAGAAAGCATAATCTCTCCTCTCAATTTATATATATTAAATCGATATTTGTAGCTATTTATATTTTGTTATTTATTCTTTACTAATACTATCATATAATAACCTCTTTTGAAATATTCATAAGTTTTTTAGTGTCAAATTTACATAYAAATTCATATATYATAATAAGTATGATAGTGCTTAGGAGTTGATATTATGTATGAAATAGCAAAATCACTTTTAAATGAATATGTTGAAATTTACACTTACTTATCTTTAGATAAATTATATGGAGAATTAATAGTTGCTACTCCTTATGAAGTAG
>NZ_CP048741.1:836929-837363 GCF_018336475.1 Romboutsia sp. 13368 | reverse complement strand
CACTACAAAGAGATGTTGGAGTAAACTCCAATGTTTGGGCAATTGTCAATTTGCCTATCGTAANNNTATTTTGTTATTTATTCTTTACTAATACTATCATATAATAACCTCTTTTGAAATATTCATAAGTTTTTTAGTGTCAAATTTACATACAAATTCATATATTATAATAAGTATGATAGTGCTTAGGAGTTGATATTATGTATGAAATAGCAAAATCACTTTTAAATGAATATGTTGAAATTTACACTTACTTATCTTTAGATAAATTATATGGAGAATTAATAGTTGCTACTCCTTATGAAATAGTACTTCTTAGAAAGCATATTGAAAAAGCATCAAATCAAAACTACGCTTTATATATACCCCTAAGTTCTGTAATATATATCAAAAAATTATAATTTTTAATATTATATTTTTAAAACTCTTAATTT
>NZ_CP048741.1:835326-835514 GCF_018336475.1 Romboutsia sp. 13368 | reverse complement strand
AATTGATAAATTAGTTTCTCCATTTTCATTCTTTAAAGTATATAATGGTTGTATTTGTTCTTCATTATTGAAATTAGAATGAGTTATATTTAATCTTTCATTTCCATTTGTAAAGGTATATGGTTGTTGGATATAATCACTTCCATCTATATTTCCGCCTTCTATCTTAAATTCTTCATCTTTTTTAT
>NZ_CP048741.1:831967-835204 GCF_018336475.1 Romboutsia sp. 13368 | reverse complement strand
TATCAAAAAATTATAATTTTTAATATTATATTTTTAAAACATTAGTTTATTTCAATTAATTATATGATAATCAAAAGCCGCAGTTATTTAAACTGTAGCTTTTTCATGATATATTAATATGCTAATTTATATTTAATTTTTAAATATTTTCTTATAATTTTAATACATAAATATTATCCCCTTAACTTCTTTATATTCTATTTTTTATGACATACTTTTATTTCTAAAAATCTCACCTATAAATATATAATCTTTACTTTCTAGATTTTTACCTATTTTTTTATTAATATCATCATATTTTATAGTATTTTCTTGTTGAATGGTTTTAAAAGGTATTTTAATTTACAAGTTAAATTCATTTAATAGGGAGTGATATTAATAATATGAAAAAAATCTTTATTATTTTAAATATATTATCACTATTTATACTTACAGGATGTGAAAGTAGCAAAGATATAAATTATAATTCTGAGATTAGGGTTAATGGACCAGTATTAAAGATTTCATTAATTCAAACAGCTCATGAAATTTATAATACAAATATAGAAAATTCATATAAAGATTTATCTATTGAAAGTATATACTCAGAAACTTCAATAGATTCAAAAAAACATTATAAATGGTTAAATAAAACTTATAGCTCTATAGACGAAGATATGAAAAATAGACTTAAAAATATATTTGATTCTAATTCATCTTGGAATTATTTAAATTCAGTTATTGAGCTAAATGATGATGCTAATATTTATGATATAGTAAATACTATAAATTCTGATGAGTCTTTAAATTTATCTTCTGATTTGAAAAATGATATAGAATTATTTTTTAATTATTTTTATGATGAGCATTTTAAATCTTATTTTAATAAAAATAAATATACTTTAAATAAAAAAGCTTCTAAATTAAACAATCTACTATACGAAAATGACGTTGATATAGCAAAATTTATAGAAAATGTTACTAATATAAAACCAAATAAAGACTATGTTTATACTTTTTATTATAGTTTAAATCCTATATCTTATCAAAACTTTGAATACGATAATAATGTAGTATCTACAATTTCAGAATCTACAAATGTTAAAGATTTACTTAAAATTTCATTTCATAAATACTCTCATGACTTATTCGATACCTTTACTGACAGCCCTGAGTTTTTAAATGTATGTGATTTATTAAGGTCTGATGATAATTTAGTTTCTTTATATAAAGAAAGTGATAGTCACGCTTATAATTTTAATGATTGGTGTGAAGAAAATTTAATTGAAGGCTTTTCTAAGTATTTAGATTATAGATATTCTCAGTATGAATATGATTTTAGTAATTTTGTTTATGATTTGGATTTTTATAATTATTTAAAAGATATTAATTTTAATCCAGATAAGATTACTTTAGAGGATGCTAGCATTGAATTTTATAAAAAATTTTGTACATATTTAATTTTTATCTCAAAAGATATTCTAGATTTTCTAGACATAAAAATACTCCCTTCATGATGAAAGTTTTATTATTTTAACTGTCCACCATAAAGGGAGCATATCAAACTCCAATATGTCTAGATATTTTWAAGAAAAATTAAAAAAAATATAAAAAAATTCAAAAAAGTGTTGACCATATAAAAAAGAGATGATATAGTTATAAGTGTCCAAGAGAGATGGACAAAAAAGAACTTTGAAAATTAAACAGTAGGTTAATTTATAGAATTACAACTAACAAACCAAGCCAGATATTCAGATAATGATTAGTCTGAGCAGGTAACAACTTTTATTTGAGAGTTTGATCCTGGCTCAGGATGAACGCTGGCGGCGTGCCTAACACATGCAAGTCGAGCGATTCTCTTCGGAGAAGAGCGGCGGACGGGTGAGTAACGCGTGGGTAACCTGCCCTGTACACACGGATAACATACCGAAAGGTATGCTAATACGAGATAATATGCTTTTATCGCATGGTAGAAGTATCAAAGCTTTTGCGGTACAGGATGGACCCGCGTCTGATTAGCTAGTTGGTGAGGTAACGGCTCACCAAGGCGACGATCAGTAGCCGACCTGAGAGGGTGATCGGCCACATTGGAACTGAGACACGGTCCAAACTCCTACGGGAGGCAGCAGTGGGGAATATTGCACAATGGGCGAAAGCCTGATGCAGCAACGCCGCGTGAGCGATGAAGGCCTTCGGGTCGTAAAGCTCTGTCCTCAAGGAAGATAATGACGGTACTTGAAGAGAATTGTATATTTAATAAGTTTTCACTATTTATTTCATTTATTAAATCTATTATAGATGTTATTTTACTATTTTCTATATCTTTATCATTATATGTTCTTCTTGATACTCTTTTATCACAAGCTTTTATCCATTMTTAATTTTAATCCAGATAAGATTACTTTAGAGGATGCTAGCATTGAATTTTATAAAACTTGTGTAAAACAATAATACTAGCTTTTTTAATTTATTTATATCTTATATTTAGCTACCTTTAGTATATTTCTTTATTTAGTTTTATTAGTATAAAATTTATCACACTAAATAAGTATTTATGCTAGTATAAGTATATGACTATTTATTTTGGAGGTTTATTATGGTTGAAATGAGTCTTAAAGAACTATTTGAAGTTGGAAAAAGCTTTGAAAGTTCTGTAGGTGAAGGAACTAAGGGAGAAAGAGCTAGAATATTTAAAAACAATTCTAGATTAAACTTAACTGAAGAAATGATATCTTTTATTGAAAGTATTGATTGTGAAGTTAATTTTTTAGTATCAGGAGAAATATGGTGTCCTGATTTTCAGTTAAATGCTACAGTCTTAAAAAGATTTTTAGATTTAAATCCTAATTTTAATATGTCAGTAATAACTATGGCTCGTGGTAAAAAATTTATGGCACCTTTATTAGGTGTTGATAAAGAATCTTTTAAGGGACCATCTGTAGCAGTTTTAGATAAAGATTTTAATGTTTTAGGTTTATTTGAAGAAAGACCTAATGCAGTTCGTAAAATAGAAAACTTTGATGATATAAAATTAGATTATTATAAAGGTAAATATCTTTTAGATACAGTTAATGATTTCATACAAATATTAAAAGTAATATAATTTAAACTACTTATAAGTATCTTTTGCTTGTAAGTAGTTTTTTTGCATTATTTTATAAATGTTCTAATATATTTATCTATGTACAAGTTACAATATATAARATAGGTGATTTTTTGTACTCTTTAAATTTAGACATTACCTCGACTTTAATTTTA
>NZ_CP048741.1:831647-831814 GCF_018336475.1 Romboutsia sp. 13368 | reverse complement strand
CAATATTAATATATTACGAACTTAAAAGTAGGAGCATCCATNAGTTCTTGCTTTTTTATTATAAAAATAGTTTATAAAATCAACATTAMTTTAAAACATAGCCTAATATAATAAACTATTTCTAATATTTTGTAATAGTTAAAAAAATTTTAAAACTATAAATAAAA
>NZ_CP048741.1:829918-831637 GCF_018336475.1 Romboutsia sp. 13368 | reverse complement strand
TTATTTTATAAATGTTCTAATATATTTATCTATGTACAAGTTACAATATATAAGGTAGGTGATTTTTTGTACTCTCTAAATTTAGACATTACCTCAACTTTAATTTTATCTATAATCTTATTTATTATAGGTAATTTCATAAAAAATAAAGTGAGTCTATTAGATAAGTTTTGTATTCCATCTCCAGTTGTTGGTGGATTGTTATTTTGTATATTAGCTCTTTTTTTAAAGCTATTTAAAATCTGTGATATAACTATGGACACATCACTAATGGATTATCTTATATGTTTTTTCTTTACAACAATTGGTCTTGGTATGAGTTTATCTTTAGTTAAAAAAGGTGGAAAGTCCCTTATAAAATATTGGTTGTTGTGTGGTACATTATCTTTGTTTCAAAATTTAATAGCTGTTTGTATTTCTAAAGGTTTAAATATAAATCCACTACTTGGTCTTATGTGTGGAACAATTTCAATGGAAGGTGGCCATGGATCATCTGCAGCATATGGTGCTACTATAGAAGGCTTAGGTATTAATAATGCTATAAGTGTTGGTATAGCAGCCTCTACTTTAGGTCTTATATTAGCCGGACTTATAGGTTCTCCTCTTGCCAAATTTTTAATCGATAAGTATAAGTTAAAGCCATCTTCAATTTCTAATAATGTRTCAGTATCTAATAAAGATAGTTTCAAAATAAATTTAGATATTCTTTCATTTTTAGAACAATTATTAACTATTTTAGTTTGTATATCTATAGGAAAATTAATATCAAATGTATTTTATAATTTAACAGGGATAATAATTCCAGCTATAACAGGATGTATGTTAATATCGGTTTTATTTAGAAATATAAATGATAAAGTTAATTTTATTAATTTAGATTTTAAAGTTATTGATTTTTTAAGTGATATATCTCTTTCAATCTTTTTAACTATGGCACTTATGAGTATTGATTTAGTTAAATTATCAAGCTTATTTGGTCCAATAGTTATTATCGTATTATGTCAAAGCATATTTATAGTTTTATATGCTACTTTTGTTTGTTTTAAAATTCTTGGTAAAGATTTTGATTCAGCTGTTATGATAAGTGGACTTATCGGTCATGGATTAGGCGCWACTCCTACAGCCCTTGCTAATATGACRTCTATAAGTAACAARTATGGCTATTCAAAAAAAGCATTTTTAGTGGTTCCATTAGTTGCTGCCTTTTTACTTGATATGTTCACTATGCCTTGTATAATATTTTTTATAAATATTTTAAGTTAATATTTTAATTATAAATGATTAAAATAAGTTATCTTTGACATAATATTAATATAATTTCATTTAGGAGGTATCTTATGGAAAGCAATTTACATTGCTCAGCTACAGACTGTGCATTTAATAAAACTGGAAATTGTTATGCTTCACAAATAAAAGTTGAAGGATTTGATGCAGCAGTAACACCTGAAACTTACTGCGATACATATAGAGATGGGGATAGCTTTAATCTTAGTAATTATCATGGTGAGACAGGATTAACTAGTACTCAAGATATATCTTGTACTGCCAAAAACTGTAGATACAATACTTTTGGTTATTGTAATGCTAGCCATGTAGACATAAACTTTGAAAATAGTAGCTGTGAAACTTTTGTTTGTAGATAATATTTTACATATCAAGGTGTAGTATTTTTAATACTACACCTTTTTTAATACAAATATATTATAAAATATATATCAT
>NZ_CP048741.1:829736-829853 GCF_018336475.1 Romboutsia sp. 13368 | reverse complement strand
CTTCATATGCATGTAATTTTAAATTATCTGATGATGTTATATATTTGTCTTTATAGTTTGAAGTTTTTATAAGCCAATCTTCATCTTCCTGTACTTTTAGTTTTTCTGTCTCATCAT
>NZ_CP048741.1:829426-829591 GCF_018336475.1 Romboutsia sp. 13368 | reverse complement strand
ATTATGATAATAYTTTTTWWTTTKSTAATACAGTATCTACTGTTCCATTATAAATATCTTCGTTTAAGTTGTTTTCTGACTTAGATACATAAACAGCAGTTGCAGCATCTCCAACTACATTTAGTGCAGTAACAATCATTTCTATTGGTCTGTTTATTGCAAGTA
>NZ_CP048741.1:829311-829419 GCF_018336475.1 Romboutsia sp. 13368 | reverse complement strand
ATAAGCAAGTACTGCTGCATCATTTTGATATCCCATACCTGTTAAAACAGTAAATAATATTATAGCTCCAGCACCAGGAGCGACAGGTGTACCAATTGATGCTATTAA
>NZ_CP048741.1:829162-829285 GCF_018336475.1 Romboutsia sp. 13368 | reverse complement strand
TTCTATATAGTAACTTCATATYCAGAAGTAGAWRCTATAAATATAGCTGCGATAACTTGCATTATAGCAGTTCCGTTCATATTAATAGTCATACCAAGTGGTAATGTGAAAGATGCTATTTCT
>NZ_CP048741.1:828511-828987 GCF_018336475.1 Romboutsia sp. 13368 | reverse complement strand
AATAAAGCTATTGTAGCAGTACCAACATATGCAAGTGCTGGTTTTAAATGTTCAACACCATAAATTGCAAAAGTTCTTGTTATTAAAACAAATATWGCTATTGGTYCAAAYTTAGTTATAACAAATGTTAAGAAAGTAGTTATTATCTTATTTATATCTTGTAATAATTTCTTTAATACTAAAATTTCATCTCCTAAAGTATTAATACAAATTCCAGTAACACTAGCTAAGAATACTATAGATAAAACACGTCCATTATCTCCAAATACTGAAGTTATATTGTTTGGTATAGCTTGTACAAATACTAAAAGTGGATTATTTGCAACACTTCCTTCGCTTGAAGCTATGTTATCTATACTTACATTAAATAAACCAAGTTTATGTGCAGTCATTCCAAATACACCAGCTAGTACTAGTGCAAATACAGATGTACCTAAGAAACCTAATATTGTTTTATAAGATATACGACCTAATTT
>NZ_CP048741.1:828303-828417 GCF_018336475.1 Romboutsia sp. 13368 | reverse complement strand
ACTATATAAAAGATTCCAATTGCATTATTTGCATCAGGATTAGTTATATCTTGGAATAATAAATTATTTATCATAGTCCAAGTATGACTATTTCCACTTGAGATTAATTTTTCC
>NZ_CP048741.1:825946-826826 GCF_018336475.1 Romboutsia sp. 13368 | reverse complement strand
TGTTATAATMAGTTTTAATACATTAGTTTAAAAGGAGATTTATTATGGAATATAAGGTTATTTTATTTGATGCAGACGATACTTTATTTGATTTTAAAAAAACAGAAAAACATGCATTAGAAAAATTAATGTCTAATTTAGATACTAAATATGATAATGATTACTGTATAAATATTTACAAGGAAATAAATACTCAGATATGGAAAGAGCTTGAAGAAGGAAAAATAACTTCAGACAAATTGAAAGTAGAAAGATTTCAAAGACTTATAAACAAGCTTAACTTATCGGATGATGCAAATAGACTAAGCAATTTATATATCGAGTTTTTAAGTCAGGGTTCATTTTTATATGAAGAAACAAAAGAGCTTTTAGATTATTTATCTAAAAATTATAAATTAGCTATAATAACTAATGGACTTTCTGATGTTCAACATAAAAGAATTAGAGAATCTGAAGTTAGCCACTATTTCGATGAAATTATAATATCTCAAGAAGTTAAAATCTCAAAGCCTGATCCAAGAGTTTTTGAATATGCTCTTAATTCATTAAATCATGATGATAAATCTTCTGTTTTAATGGTTGGAGACAGCTTAACATCTGATATTAAAGGGGGAATAAATGCTTCTATAGATACTTGTTGGTTTAATTTATTTAATAAATCAAACGATACTGATATAAGTCCAAAATATGAAATAAATAACTTACTAGATTTAAAAAATATATTATAATCAAACTAAAAAAGGCATGTACCTTAATTTAAAATAGTACATGCCTTTTTATTATATTAATTTTATCTATGCTTTAAATACACTTTATATAATTTAATTTCTTCATTTTCTYTAACTAATACTTCATATTCATTATAATGTGCATTGTATGG
>NZ_CP048741.1:824336-825537 GCF_018336475.1 Romboutsia sp. 13368 | reverse complement strand
AATAAGAAAAAGGGCTTTTTCATTATTTRATWSTATAAAARYATATGAGGGAATAAYTCTAGAAAATAAATATAATAAGAAACAAAGAATTTTTCTTGTACATGGTCATCAAGGAGATTTGATTAATGATAGACTATGGAAGCTAGGTAGATTTTTGGTTCGCTATATATGGAAGCCACTAGAGATATGGGGATTTAATGACCCTACAAGAGCAGCTAAAAATTATAAAAAGAAAAATAAAATAGAACAAAAATTGATTAAATGGTCAAAAGAAAATAAAACAATGTTAATTTCAGGTCATACTCATAGACCTAGTTTTTCTAACTTAAATGAAGATATGTATTTTAATTCAGGGAGTTGTATACATCCAACAGCTATTACAGCTATAGARATTGAAGGTGGTTGTATTAGTTTAGTAAAATGGAGTGTTATGGTTAGAGATGATAGTAGTATATATGTAGGAAAAGAAGTTTTAAAAGGACCAATAAAATTAGAAAATTACTTTACAAAAAATATGTAGTTATGTATTGGATAATCTATATATTTCTAAAATAGATGAAAAAAGTATTATCATAAGTTATGATAATACTTTTTTATTCACTAAATATTTCATATATTCCCATAAAACCTTCTGCTATTAGAAGTTTACCATCATTACCTTTTTGCAAATGAAATCCTCTTCCTCCTTGGTCAACTGTATAACCTTCTGATTCCATATAATTTGTAAAATCTTCATATGATTTACTTATATATCTTAGCGGTTTATCTGAAATTTTCTCTACTTTTTCTCGACCGATAGATATTTGTACCAATCCTTTTAGTCCAACAAATGGATTTAGTATTTTARAAGAATAAGATATAGTCCCTNNNNATATTTTACTTTAAAGCCGTTATTTTATGTTATAATAATTAACTAAAAAAGCATGTACATTAATTTAAAATTGTACATGCTTTTTTAGTTTAATTTATCTATGCTTTAAATACACTTTATATAATTTAATTTCTTCATTTTCTCTAACTAATACTTCATATTCATTGTAATGTGCATTGTATGGCTTAGTAAATTTACACTCTAACACATATTCATTATCTTCTAGTTCTAATAATTCTATATCTTTTAAAAATTTTCTATCTAATAATTCTTTTAATCTMTCCATAAGTATCCCCCTTTAACTAAGATATATATGTTTATATTAATACA
>NZ_CP048741.1:823750-823834 GCF_018336475.1 Romboutsia sp. 13368 | reverse complement strand
TTAGCTTAAATTTATCCTTATTATTATTACAATATGAAAGTACTCTCGTTGTATCGTGACTTCCAAGTAAATTAAATCCAGATT
>NZ_CP048741.1:823421-823631 GCF_018336475.1 Romboutsia sp. 13368 | reverse complement strand
CAGCATCAAATTGATCTCCCATAAGCCATGGTAGACTATTGTGCCATATTTCACCTAATATATATACATCAGGCTTTATATTTTTTACTTCTTTTCTAAACATTCTNNNAAAACTATGGTCAACTTCATTTGATACATCTAATCTCCATGCATCTATATCAAACTCTCTGATAAAGTATTTTCCTACCTCTAATAAATACTCTATAACCT
>NZ_CP048741.1:819813-821920 GCF_018336475.1 Romboutsia sp. 13368 | reverse complement strand
TTATACAAAAATATATTGTACCTATTGTGTAGCTTACTAATAAGCCAATTATCATACCAGTATATATACCTATTGTAGATTTATATTTATCAGAAAAATATCCTACTATATACACCATTATTGGAAATGATAATATAAAACCTCCTGTTGGACCTAATATATAACCTATTCCTCCATTAAAATGTGAAAATACCGGCATACCTATTGCTCCTAGTAAAACATATATACTTATAGATATAAATCCTAATCTTTTCCCTAATACTAAACCACATAAAGCTACTGCAAACACCTGCATTGTAATAGGTATTGGCGGAATTGGTATAGATATTTGAGTTAATATTGCTGTTAAGCTAGCAAATATTGAACATATTACTAATTCATTAGTAGTTAATTTCATATGTACCCCCTTTGGTAAACTATTTTTATCTTTACAGTTGACAATTTAATTGTATTCATTCTTTTCTTAATATTAATTTAGTTTAATATTATATARATTAATTAATATACAGGTAAAAAATTATATTTTGAGCAACGGATGTATCCGAAGTGTTAGCGAGGATATATCGTTGGCGACATGAAATATTTCGCCGACACGTCGCTCAAGCGAAGCGAATTTTATACTATCTTCTAAAATTTGATCTGTAGWTWTTGTCATTTATTCTATGAATTTTATAAAATTTAAGTATAATCAATTACTTAAATTTTAATTATACATATAATCTCTAGTTAACGGATTTGAATTATTTACTCCATTAGTAAATACAATTTGATGAAGGTCTATAACTCCAGTATTAAAACATGCAGCACATGAATATAAATACATAGTCCACATTTTAACAAATCTTTCGTCAAACATTTCTCTTACAGTATCTATATTATTTTCAAAGTTTTCAGCCCATTTAAGTAAAGTTCGCATATAATGTGGTCTTAAACTTTCTACATCTGTAGTGTAAAACTTATAATCTGCTGATATTGACATTATTTCTCTTAAGCTTGGTATAACTCCTCCTGGGAATATGTATTTTCTCATCCATGGATCACCTGGAGATTCTGTTAAACCACTTATATAGTGTAGTACAAATATACCTTCTTTCTTAAGTACTTTTGATACATTTTTCATAAATAAATCATAATTATCTCTTCCTACATGTTCAAGCATACCAACACTTACTACTCTATCAAATGATAAACCTGATTTTTCAAGTTCTCTATAGTCCATAAGTTTTACATCTAAATAATCTTGTAAGTTTTCTTCTTCTATTCTGCTTTTAAACTTTTTATACTGCTCTTCACTTAATGTAATACCTAATCCTTTTACCTTGTATTGTTTAGCAGCTTCTATTAAAAGAGAACCCCAACCACAACCTATATCTAATAAACTTAATCCTTCTTTTAAATTTAACTTTTTAAGTAAATGATTAATTTTATTCATTTGTGCATCATATAGTGAATCATTTTCATTTTTAAAGTATCCACAAGAATAGCTCATAGTATCATCTAACCATAATTTATAAAAATCATTTCCTAAGTCATAGTGATAAGATACTTCTTCTTTTTGTTTTTTAGCAGATGTTAAATTTGAAAATAGTTTAGGAAGACGCTTAAAGTCTGTTGAAAACTTACTTTTATATTTTAAAATTGTATTAAGCATAGTAAAAAAGTCACCTTCAACCTCTAGGTTTCCGTCCATATAAGCTTCTCCAAAAGCTAAAGATGTACTTGTAATTAATTCTTTTTTAGGTATTGGTTTATTTAATATAACTTTAAATAAAGGCTCGTCATTTCCTACTTTAATTTCCTCATCATCCCATAATTTAACGGAAAATGATTCATCTTTAAAATTATTTAAAAAGGTTTTTATAAATATTTTATCTTGATTCATATTTTACTCCTTTATTATTACGTTTTATATCGCAATATATATTAATACCTTATATTTTTTCCATATAATTACTATTTATTCATAATATACATCAAAAAAAGTAGTGAATTAAATTTCACTACTTTTCATATAAAAACTTTTCTGATGCTCTTTTCCAAAATTCAAAATCTGAACGTCTAAGAAGTTTTAGTTTTATATCAGATCTTACAATATTAATATCTATAA
>NZ_CP048741.1:816286-817988 GCF_018336475.1 Romboutsia sp. 13368 | reverse complement strand
AAAAAWARCATCCTTGTATTATCTTTTATTTTATAATGTAAGTTTGCTATAAATAACATATTAGTATTTTTCTTATAAAATCTTTTATTTGCCTTAACTTTATTTATAACAAATACACTGAGTTGTGAAAATAACAAATAAGTTGCTATAATAACCATAAAAGTTACTGGGGCTATTTTATAAAATAAATCTGACTCAGTTACACTAACTGACATATAGTATGCAAATACTAATAAAACTACACAAGATATAGCTAATATTGGTGATGATTTTGGCTCTGGTTTTGGCATTTGCGTACCTTTTAATAATTTTATTACCTTATCTTCTCTAACTACAAAGGATGTAAAGTAAGAAGTTAGTATTGATAATAATGTAAAGTATAAAATAATTATGATTATAGATTTTATTGAAATATAAAAATTTAGTGGCTCTATTCCTATTAATGAAGATATTATAATTAGCACTACCTTAGCGAAAATCAAACCTATTACAATACCAAAAACTGAGGCTAAGATATTTATTATTAAATTTTCTATAAAAATAATTTTTTTAACTTGTTTATTTGATATACCTATTGTATATAAAATTCCAAAATCTTTATTTCTACTTTTTAAAAACACACTTGCTGAGTAAAATACAAATAGAGATAAAAATAAATAAATTATAACTTCTGTTACTTGCATTGTCGCTATTATATAATTAGCAAATAATGAAGTATCTAAATCTGGATGATTTATAAACATTCTAAATGAAAAAAGTAATGTTGAAGATATAAGTATACTAAAAAAATATCCTAAGTATGATTTAGTATTTCGTTTTACATTATTAAGAGCAAACTGTATAAAGTTCATTATTTGCTACCTCCTAATAATGAAAGTACATCCATTATCTCTTGATAAAACTTAGCTCTATTATCACCTTTATAAATTTCATTGTAAATTTCACCATCTTTTATAAAAAGTATTCTATGGCAATAACTTGCTGCAACTGGATCATGAGTTACCATCATAGTTGTTACTTTATCTTCATTATTTATTTTTTCTAATAATTCCATAACATTTCTAGCAGCCTTTGAGTCTAGATTTCCTGTTGGTTCATCTGCTAAAATTATAGATGGATTATTTATTAAAGCTCTTGCAATAGCAGCTCTTTGAGCTTGACCACCAGATACTTCAAATGTTCTTTTATCTAATAAATGCTCTATTCCTAGTATTTTAGATACCTTTTTTAATTTTTCATCTTGCTGTTTTACAGGTACATTTTCTAAAGTTAATGRCAAAACTATATTTTCACCTATTGTTAAAGTTTCTAGTAAGTTATAATCTTGGAATACAAATCCAAGTTCTCTTCTTCTAAATAAGGCAAGTTCATCTCCTTTTAACTTATGTGGCTCTTTGCTTGATAAAATTATCTTTCCTGAAGTTGGTTTATCTATAGTTGATATTAAATTTAATAGGGTAGTTTTTCCACTACCACTTGGACCCATTATTCCTACAAATTCTCCATCTTCTATGTTAAAGYTTATATCTTTTAATGCATTTGATATTACCTTACTTCCGTATACTTTGCTTAAGTTACTTACTTTTAAAATATCCATGTGATTCTCCTTATCTAAATTTATTTATACTTCAATTTTAATTTAGATATTAAAATCTAACTATCTACAAACCTTACATMTACCTTACATCTATGTAAGGTTTAC
>NZ_CP048741.1:814148-815324 GCF_018336475.1 Romboutsia sp. 13368 | reverse complement strand
ATGATATTTGCATTAATATGTACTATGATAGCAGATGTATTACTTGGAATTAATTTTTATCTTGGTACAATCACATTTGCAATAGGTCATATATTATACTTTAGATCTTATTCTAATCTAATAAAGATAAATCGTAATGATTTCAAAATTGGTATAATTATATCAGTAATTTCACTAATTATTATATCATCTATACCATTTTTAAATTTTGAAAGCGCTATAATGAAAAGTGTATGCTCTATATATGCTATTATAATATCATTTATGATTGGTAAAGCTATTTCAAATTTAATAAAAGAAAATAATATTACTAATAGAATTATTACAATAGGAAGTATTTTATTTTTCATATCAGATTTTATGCTAATGCTAGATGTATTTGGAGGTATCTCAGCAACTGGTTATTTATGCCTTGCTACTTATTATCCAGCACAGTTTATACTAGCATTTTCAATATTTGCTTATGCCAATGAAGATTTATTACAAGAAATGGAGGATGTTGCATAATTATGGTTGAGCTTATAGAAAGATTTGAAGCGTTTACAACATATGTAACAAAGACATATAAGTCTATTCAAAAAATAAAACTTTCTGAAACAGAGAGCATGGGACTTAAGGCTAGTCATGTAATGTATATGTACCATCTTGGAAAAAATGAAGAAGGTCTTACACCTACAGAACTATGTAAACTTTGTATTGAAGATAAAGCAGCTGTATCTAGAATTATTACAGACCTTACAAAAAAAGGTTTTGTAAAGCCTGCACAAGTAGATTCTCAACGTAAATATCGTACAAAATTTATATTAACAAAAGAAGGTATAGATATGAATAAGAGGATAAATGATGCTATTTCTATAGCTGTAAGTAAGGCTTCTAATGGATTGAGTGATGAAGATAGAGAAACATTCTATCGTGTATTTTCATATGTTACAAACAATCTTGAAATGATATGTGACTCGTATTCACAAGATAAATAAATGATTATATTAAACAATACATACTAAATAAAAAGTTATTAAGAAGATAGTAGAAAATAAAAAAGCTATATTAGTATAAAAATAATGCCTTGTGCTAGTTAAATTTTATTATTGAAAATACTGGCTTCTAAAATAAATATTTTTCTTCATAAAAAATACATATAGTATTTTCAATATATATCGCAGATTAACTTACACA
>NZ_CP048741.1:813155-814105 GCF_018336475.1 Romboutsia sp. 13368 | reverse complement strand
AATTTCACTACTTTTCATATAAAAACTTTTCTGATGCTCTTTTCCAAAATTCAAAATCTGAACGTCTAAGAAGTTTTAGTTTTATATCAGATCTTACAATATTGATATCTGTAATATCATTAAATCTATATTCATTTCCATCAACAACTACTAATATAGAGTTTTCAAATCTATATTCTGGTACTATATTTATAGTTGATTTTGCAGATAAAACAATACTTGAAGTAAATGACCTATATGCAATCGTATTCATAGGAGCTAAAGGTGTAAGCTGTAATGTATCTAAGCTTGGATCTATAATACTACCACCAGCTGAATAATTATATGCAGTTGAACCAATAGGTGTTGATACAAGCATTCCATCACCACTAAAAGTCTGTATTTTATTTTCATTTACTCTTAAATCCAAATGTAGAGTTCTTGAGCATACACTTTTTATTACAATTTCATTAACTGCATAAATATCTTTACTGTTATCCTTAGTGCATATACTTGCCTTTAAAGGATATACTTCTTGTATAATAAAGTCATTATTTTTATATAAATCTATAAATTCATCAATTTCTCCTGGATCAAACTCTGCAAAAAATCCTAAGTGACCTGTATTTATTACTATCATAGGTATACTTGGAAATTTAAAATCTTGAATTGTTTTTAAAAATGATCCATCCCCCCCTATAGATATTATAAGTTCTGTATTTTCTTCTAGTTTAGAACTTACTAAAAAGTTATTTTCTAAAAGTTTTTTAGTTAATAGTTCTTTTGTCTCTATTGATTTTTCTAAGTTGTTTGAGTTTATAGTTATAACTCTTTTCATATTAAATCTTTCCTAACTTTTCAATCTAATCTCTCCATTATATTTTAGCTTTTCTTGTTGTTATATGCAAGGTTAAAAATTCAAAATACTTAAATTATGAATAATATACTCTTAAAAAATTTAATTAATTATA
>NZ_CP048741.1:810583-813124 GCF_018336475.1 Romboutsia sp. 13368 | reverse complement strand
AATATGATATTAAGTATCAATATAAATTGCTTTAAAACATAAAATTCGCTTTGCTCATATCGCCAACGATATATCCTTGCTACCGCTTCGAGCAACGTGTTGGCGAAACATTTCGGATACATCCGTTGCTTGAGCCACTGCGTGGGCGAATCATTTCAAAATATCTTTTTTACTTTTCTAGACACCATTGATATTACTCTTTGGTACACAATTTCCTTGTAAGTAAAAAAGTAACCATACTTTATAACTCAAATTTTTTTGAGTAGTAAAATATGGTTACTTTTATATTATATATTTTAATTANNNNATGTAGCTAAAACTGAAAATATAATAATTATAATTGTTGATACTAGTAATAATTTATTTCTTTTTGGTTTTATTTTTTCTTTATATTTAATCTCTTCTTCTTTTTCTTCTTCTATTAACAATGATTCCTTTATTTCTGCTTTTTCATACATTATAGAACTCAAGTCTAAAATAACTTCTGTAAAACTAGAATATTTATTATTTCTACTTAAAAGTTTTTTTATGATATTTAACAACTCTTTATTTTCATCAGTAGCCTCTACTTGCCTAAAGTTTATACCTTTGTCTATAATTTTTAACATTTCTTCTTCATTATTACTTTTATCAAATGGTAACTTTTTAAATATACACTCAAATAATATAAGTCCTAATGCAAAAAAATCACTTTCTGTATCTGTATAGTTAATACACAATTGATGCGGAGATAAATATTTTATATCGTTACCTGATCTTATATTTACACCATTATTAGCTTTTGTAATACCAAAGCTTAATATTTTTATGTTATACCACTTATCTACTAAGATATTTTTAGGCTTTAAATCTCCATGATATATACCATGTTCTTTAGCACTTTGTAGCCCTTTTAATATTTGTGTAGCTATTGATATTGTATCTTCTAGATTAAGATAATTATTTTCTATTATATTATTTAAAGTAGTTCCTTTTTCATACTCATATATCATATAATACCACATTTCATCTTCTTTATAATCTACACCAATATTAATCATATTTAATATATATGGTGAATGCATTGCTTGTAGTGTAGTAGATTCATCTATTAAGTTTTCAACTAAATCTCCACATATATTATTATTATAATTTATTACTTTTAATAACACTATTTTATTTTCATATAAGTCCTTTGCTTTATAAAGCTTATCAAATTCAATATTTTCATCTATATTTAATATAGAGTATCTGTTTCCTATAAAGTTCAAATTTTTCCCCCACTTTTACTTTTGCTCTATATTGTTACACTAAATTGTAACWNTATWWCGTTACACTAAATTGTAACATATTATTACAATAAAATAAAGCCAACATAATTGTTGACTTTATTAATTAATTTGGATTTTTATATACACTATTAGATATATACTGTGTACTTATTACTTTTCCATTTGAATCTTTATATTCTATATAAGTTTTTGCAGCCTCCAAACCTTCTTTTGTATATGGCTCGACTTTTATACTTATGTTCTTTTTATCTGATGCATTACCATATATTCTAGAAGTTATCACACCATCATTTACTATATTTTTTATATAAATTGGATGAGAATAAGGATTTTTAAATCTAAAGTCACTTCCTCCATCACTAACCATTGCATCTCTTCCTATAGATACATAACTTGACTTTAATGAATGATTTTGCCTTGATGTTATATCAAGTCCAGAGTAAAGAGCTGAGTTAAATAATGTAGAAGATACTTGACATACTCCACCACCGACATCTTGTTCTAATTTTCCATTTACTATAACAGGTGCATCTTGATAACCATTTGCTTTAGTTCTTTTTCCTGTTTGGTTATTATATGAAAATTCTTCTCCTGGCATTAATAGTACATCACTTGTTGAGTCTGCAGATATTTTAATATTTGTAACTCTATTTTCATTATTTGTTGAAAATTTAGTGCTAAACTCCGCTAGTAGTGAGTTTACACTTTGTGCAGCTTCTGTACTTATTTTAGGCTCTTTTATGTTTACTTTTAAGTCTATAGTTTTRTAGTCTTTGTTGTTTATAGCATCATATATAGCTTCTTTAGTTGATGCTATATCTAATTCTTTTCCTATTGTAGCTTTAGATACACTAATATTTCCAGAGTTAGATATGTATACCTTTGCATTTGTCATATCTATATTTATTGAGTTTGATATATTTTGTATTACTTTACTTAACTTACTTTCATCATAAAAAGATTCTAAATCTAAACTTTTACTATTTTTTTTAAGGTCAAAGAATCTTTTTATATTTTCAAAATATGAGTCCGTTTTTGTATAATTATAAGCTTCATTTACAACTTCAGCAGTATTATATTTTAAATCAATTTTATCTGCTGATATTTCTTGTATATCTCCATCGTAGTTGACCTTTATAGTACCTGGTACTATATTTTCATTTATGTATTTAATTGCCTCGTCTTTTGTTAAGTTTGATACATCTACACCCTCTATAAATATATTTTGAGCTATTTTATTTGTATATATATAATTGTTATTAAAATAATT
>NZ_CP048741.1:808816-810463 GCF_018336475.1 Romboutsia sp. 13368 | reverse complement strand
TTTAACTTTCCCCATTTCTCCACCTCGTATTAAATTTCATATAAATTATATTTTAACATATAATTATACAATATTTAATATATATATGTAACTNATATATTAAATATTGTATACTTTTATTTTATATCAACTATAACAGGATAATGATCTGATAAGTTAATTTTATCTACATAATATTTATCTATTTCTAATGACTTATCTAATAATATATAATCAATTCTTGCATTACTTTTTTCAAAAGTTGCTATACTTTGATAGTTTGTATATATAGCACTATCATTAAAAGTATTTAGAAAGACATTTTCTTCATTAAAATCACCACATATTATTTTAGATTTTTTTAAAAGATTAATATAATCCATTATTTCACTTATTTGTTCTTTTCTTTCATCTTTATCTAGACCTAAGTGAGTATTTATAACATCTACACAATATTTTTCAGAAAATACGTTCGTATATAAAAAACCTCTTTGTTCTTTTTTACTTTTTAAAAATACATGTTCATTTTTTAAAATTTCATATTTTGAAAGTGTAGCTACACCATACATCAATGTAGGATTATTGATATTAGCTGCAAATACTCCATCCAGCTTTAAATTGTGTTTTAATATTGCAAATTGTTCGTAAAGAACTTCTTGAATACATATTATATCGGCATCTATATCTTTTAAATACTTAATGATTTTATTTAAAGTAAACATATTATTAGAATCCATCCCCTTATGGATGTTATAAGTTACTATTTTCAATTAAATCACCCCATAAATTTTAAAACCTAGCTATAGGCTAGGTTTTATATATTAATTAATGTTTGATTTCTTTTCTTATTTTAGTGAATCTACCTTTACTTGCAACAAATACAAATCCCATTTTATTATATATCTCATTTAATTGTTCTAATGTTACTTCTCCATTTGCTAAATTTGTTAAAGTTATTTCATTTATATTAATTATGTTATTTGTTTTTGTTATCATTGGTATCACTCCTCTTAAAAATTTTATACTTTATTATATTCCCTATAAATTAAATATATTACCAATTTTATTAAAAAATTTATTTTCTTTTTAAACATTTGTTCGGTATGTTTATATTATACCAAACAATAGTTTTAGTCAATATTATTTTTAACTTTTATACAATTTTTATACTTATGCTGAATATATTTAACTATAAAAACATTTATTTATTATTCTAAAAGGAGGTCTACACTTTGAATAAAAATAGTAATAAAACAATACTATTTAAACAAAGAGAAGAGCATCATATCTCTAAATATAGATTTAAAACTAATAAAGATGGTAAAATAGACTTTAAAGTAATTCCTTATCCTAAATATAAAAAAGTATTAAAAAAAGGACGTAAATTAGTAAAATTAAAAAATATATCTATAATATTAGTAATTATACTAATAGCTTTTCTTTATTTCTCATTAACTAATAATCGCCTTTCTTACTTAATAGAAAAAAAAGAAGGAAGTACTGTATCTACATCTAGCCAAAGTATTGTATCTAACGATGAATTTAACACATATTCTGAAGTTATAAAAAATAATATATTTCTGCTCATGCCATTAACGTCTAAGCATAATATTAATACTGAGTTGATGCACAAAAACGGATCTTATATATATGCTCATGGATACATAT
>NZ_CP048741.1:806900-808104 GCF_018336475.1 Romboutsia sp. 13368 | reverse complement strand
TAAATAAAACCATATTTAAATCTAGTTTAACTAAATATAAGTATGGTTAATTAATGTTCTATTTAATTTATGAAAAAATTATAATATATTAAATTCTGCCTTACTTCCTTTTGAAGTTGATACAACCTCAAGTTTTGCCTCTACTCTTTCTTTTAGCTCTTCAACATGAGATATTATACCAACTAATCTTCCACCTCTTTGAAGTTCAAGTAAACTATCTATTGCATTATCTAAAGATTGAGGGTCAAGTGTTCCAAAACCTTCATCGACAAACATAGTATCAAGTGATACTCCACCAGCATTTTCTTGTACTACATCAGAAAGTCCAAGGGCTAATGATAAAGATGCCTTAAAGCTTTCTCCACCAGATAGTGAACTTACATCTCTAGAACTATCTGTATAATTATCATATATTTCAAGTTCTAATCCTTTTTGACCTGCACCTTTACTCTTAGATGTTTTTCTTATAAGKGAGAATCTATCTCCTGTCATCTTCTCAAGCCTTAAATTAGCTGCATCTATAATATCTTCAAAATATGCTGCTAATATATATCTTTCAAAAGATATATATGGAGATTTTTTACCATTAGCTAAATCTGCTAGCTCTCCAACTACTTTATATTCTTCTTCTATTTCCTTAAATTCTTTATTTAAATCTTCAACATTTTTAAGTACTGTTTTATTATTTTCTATTATAGAGTGTAAATATCTTACTTTATCTTCTAATTCTTTTTTACTACTTTGTATTGCTTTTATTTCTTCATCAACTAAAGAATTATCTATAAATACTAAATCCTTAGTTTTATTTAATATATCTTCATACTTAGCCTTAGTTACTTTAAGTTCTGAGTTATAATTTTCTACTTCTTTTTCTAATATCTCTATGTTTGATATTTGTAACTTAGCATTTTCATAATCATCTATATTATCAAATCCTTGTTTTTTCATAGCTTCCTTAAAGTTATCTTTATTATTATTTATTTCTATTTTTAATTCTTCTATAGATTTATTTATTTCTTTTAAAGTAGAATTTTCACCTTCTAATTTTTTAGCTATATTCTCATTTGCTAACCTTAATTTAGATAATCTTTCTTTACTATCATTTAATTCTTTAGTTTTAACTTCTATTAAAGTTTTTAAAGCTTTTGTATCATTTATATTCTCTGGTATATCTTTTTTATAYTCKTCTATTTTAGTAATATTT
>NZ_CP048741.1:806092-806735 GCF_018336475.1 Romboutsia sp. 13368 | reverse complement strand
ACCTTTTAACTCTGTGCCTAAATTTTTAACTATTTGYCCAGTTCCTGAGTTAAAGTTTCTATCTATATTTATAGTGTTAGATAATAAATTCAATCCATTGTTAACTTGTTCTAAATAAGCTATTTTATTTGAATTTAAAGCTGTAAGTTCATTTATTTTTTCTAGATTTTCTTTTTCTATTTTTTCTAAGTTTTCCTTAGCTATTTTTAATTCTTCTTTAGATGGTATTTGTAAATTTGAACTTATAGTTGCTTTATGTGGATGGTTTGTTGAACCACATACTGGACATGGCTCATTTTCTTTTAAATTACTTGCCAATATTCCTGCTTGTTCTTTTTTGTATAACTCATCCATTTTCTCATAAGTTTCTTTTACTTTTTTATAATTTTCTTCAAATACTGTATACTCTTTAGCTTTGTTATTATGCTCTATATAAGTATTTTGGAAAGTTATTATAGATTTATATAGCTCTCTTATCTCGTCTAAAGTTTTTGTTTTTGATTTTATATCACTTTCTATTTCAACCTTTTTAGTTTCTAAAAGTGCTATTTCTTTTAATTTATTTTCTTTTTCTTCTTTAGATTTTTTTAAGTCTTCAGTTTCTTTTTTATTATTTATTATTAAAAACTTGATATCTTCTACA
>NZ_CP048741.1:803625-806079 GCF_018336475.1 Romboutsia sp. 13368 | reverse complement strand
CTAACTACATTTTTATTAAGGTTATCTAATTCTATAATTTTTGCTTCTAACTTACTTAAATCGTTTATTTCTACACTTAACTTTTCTCTCTCACTATCTTTACTTTCTTCTAATTTTAAGTTCTTATCAGCTTCTTCTTTTGTTATATTTAAAGTTTCTATATTTTTTAAGCTAATATTATAATCTTCTTCTCTTTTTAGTAATCTTTTATTACTTTCTATAAGCTTGTCTTCAATGTATTTTACTTCTTTCGCACTTTTTCCATCTATTATGTTCTTAGCTTTAGTTTTATACTCTTCTTCCTTTGAAGTAAGCTCTTCTAAATACTTTGTAATAGTTTCTTTTTCTTTTAGTAAATTATTATTAGTGTCTAATATAGCTTTTTCTTGGTTTTTAACTTGTAATTTATTATCTATTAACTGATATTCTTCATTAAGATTTTTATAAGTACTATTATCTCTTTCTAATAATTCTTTTARCTTTTCTATAACTAAAGGAAAATCAACGTATTCACCTATTACGATATCGTGTTCACCTTTTATATTTTCTAGATTAGTTTGCATTTTATCCTTACTTTTAGTTCTGTTTCTACTAAGAGTGGCTGCTTTTTCYTTAAGCTCATTTTGTATTTTTTCATAGTCATAAGTGTTAAATATCTTTCTAAATATACCTTCACGCTCAACAGAATCTGCAAGTAGTAACTTTTTAAACTCWCCTTGTGCAAGCATTACAATTTGCTTAAACTGATCTCTATTTATACCTAATATTTCTATTATTTTATCAGAAACATTTTTAACCTTAGTTATTACTTTCCCATCTGGAAGAGTTAATGTAGCATCCGCACTCTTTTCTGTATACCCTTCCCCTCTTGCTTTTTTCTTTTTTTGCTTAGGTACTCTATTTACTATGTACCTTTCGCCTCTTAATTCAAACTCTAGCTMAACATAAGTTTCTGTATTATCATCTGCAAAATGACTTCTTAAAGAATCAGTTTCTCTAGAATCCCCACTCGCTTCTCCGTATAARGCATAACTTATAGCATCAAATATAGTTGTTTTTCCCGCTCCAGTCTTTCCTGATATAACAAATATATTTCTTCCCTTTAATTCTTCAAAGTCTATAACTTGTTTAGATGCATAAGGTCCAAAGGCACTTATTGTTAATTTTATAGGTCTCATTATTTCACCTCCCCTTTAAGTACTTCATTTATAGTATCCATTAACACAGCTTCTTTTTTCTCATTGTATTCATAATCGCTATAAACTTCATAGAAATCCTTAAATAAATCTATCTTACTCTTTTTTCTAAGTTCTCCTTTTAAAGATTTACTTTCATCTGTAGATACTTTTTTTCTTTCTCTAGTTATAAGCATTGTATTTTTATATACACTTCTTAACTTTTCCATAGGATTCATTAAYTCTCCATCATCTGTAAGTATAGCTTGTATATAATCTTCTTTTCCYTCTTCTATATTTCTTCCCTCTTCTATTAAATCTTCTATATTACCCTTTATAATTCTTAAGTCCCTTAGTGGCTTTAGTTCTTTTAATTCTATATCTATATTTTTATCTTCTATATTTAATAATGCTACACTTTTTTTCTGTTTAACTTCTGAGAATGAGTATTTAAGTAATGAACCAGAATATCTCATATTATCATCACCTATTTTTTGTCTACCATGTAAATGACCAAGTGCTACATAGTCAAAATCTTTAAATATATTACCATCTATAAGGTCTGTTCCTCCTATAGATAGTGGTCTTTCTGATTCTGAAGTTTCAAGTTCTGCAGCTTCATATTTATGGTCATTATTTTCTATTGCATCTTCTCTTTTCATAGTTATATATCCATGAGCTATTAATATATTTAACTCATTTTTATTTAATTCTTTTTTTATTTTATCTATAGTTGCAACCATTGCATCGTTGTGATTTCTTATTTCTTTATTGTTAAGAAGTTTTTTTATAAGTGCTGGGTCTTTATATGGTACTAAATAGAAGTTTATGTTTTTATTATTTTCACTTAAAACTACTTTCTTATATACTTCATCATCACTTCCTGCTATGTATAGGCCTTGTTTTTCTAGTATTTTACTTCCAAAACTTAATCTTTCTCCACTATCATGATTTCCAGATATAGCTAATACTGATACATTTCTATCTATAACTAATTTACTTAAAGTTTCATTTAATAATTCTACTGCTTCAACAGGAGGTATAGATCTATCATATATATCTCCTGCTATCATAAGTACATCTGCATTTTCTTCATCTATAAGTTTAATTAATTCATTTAATATATGTTTTTGATCTTCTATCATTGAAAATTCATTTACTATTTTTCCTATATGCCAATCACTAGTATGAATAATTTTCATAAATCATCCTCCTTAATTCTTATCCTATTATTATACTATAAGTTGTACTATATTAAATATTTATAATTTATAAACAC
>NZ_CP048741.1:802749-803282 GCF_018336475.1 Romboutsia sp. 13368 | reverse complement strand
AAATAAAATTTTAGCAATATTCTTTATTAGTATATATTTAAATTATTTTTCATTTAATGCATTTAAAACTTCTTCTAAATTAAGTCCATGTACTTCACAAGCTTGTTCTATTGTTTCAACTTGTGCAGATGGACAACCTACACATCCCATACCAAATTTCATTAATATTTCTGCAGCACTTTCATTTAATCTTATTACTTCACCTATAGTATTATCTTTAGTTATCATAGTCTATCTCCTTTACTAAATATATTTTTCTTCTAAATATGTTAATATATCAATATTTTCTTTTATTATATYATAATGTTCTTCTTCATATTGAGTGCATTCTTTATCAACATTTTTTAGTACATCTTCACTTAAAGCTCTTTTAGCAAAATTAAATATTACATTATCTTCTTTGTGTATATGATTTTCTAATAATGTAGTATAAGATATAGCATTTCCTATTACATCTAACTTAGCTTCTTTGTTACCATTTTTATGTTTTTCTAAAGCATCAATTAAATTTCTAATATAAGATCTCCCTATGT
>NZ_CP048741.1:797397-800493 GCF_018336475.1 Romboutsia sp. 13368 | reverse complement strand
AAATAAAAAGAGGWTTTTNGGGTCTGTAAAATAAAGTGTGTATTCTTCCAAAAAGTGCGATAATTAAATTAGATTATCCGAAGGAAGGTGCACACTTTTTATGTTAAACAAAAGTGAAATTTTAAAGAAACTTATACAAGAATACGATGTTAAAACAACAAGAGATGTACAAGAAATGTTAAAAGATTTATTTGCAGAAACAATTCAAGAAATGTTAGAAGCGGAGCTTGATGAACACCTAGGATATGACAGATATGATAATCAAAATAAAAATACTACAAACTCAAGAAATGGACATAGGACTAAGAACGTTAAATCTGATTTTGGAGAGGTTGGTATAAGTATTCCAAGAGATAGACAAGGTAGTTTTGAACCAAGAATTATTAAAAATTATGAAAATGATATATCTGGTATAGAAGAACAAATCATTGGTATGTATTCAAAAGGTATGTCTACACGAGATATATCAGCTCATATCAATAGTATTTACGGTATAGAGGTATCTCATTCATTGGTATCTAAAATAACGGATAGAGTTCTTCCATTAGCTAAAGAATGGCAAAATAGAGCACTAGATACAATATATCCTGTTATCTTTATGGATGCTATACATTATAAAGTTAGGACCGAAGGTCGTATTGTAAATAGAGCTGCATATATTGCAATAGGTATAAACTTAGAAGGTCTCAAAGAAGTATTAGGGATATGGGTTGGACAAAATGAAACGTCTAAATACTGGTTAAATGTGCTTACAGAAATTAAAAATAGAGGGGTTAAAGATATCTTGATAGCATCAGTAGATGGGTTACCAGGATTTGTTGATGCCATAAAAGTTGTATATCCTAATACAGAAATACAAAGATGTGTAGTTCACCAGATTAGAAACACTTTGAACTATATATCATATAAACATAAGAAGGAATTTGCAAGGGATTTAAAACAAGTATATACTGCATCAACAGAAGAAAATGCATTAAGTGAGCTAGCGCTCTTAGAGGAAAAATGGGATGATAAGTATGCGATAGCATTAAGGAGTTGGAGAAATAATTGGGATGAATTATCAACTTATTTTAAATACCCTGAGCACATTAGAACCTTGATATATACTACTAATGCAATGGAAAGTTATAATCGTATGCTTAGAAAAGTAACTAAATCTAAATCTGTTTTTCCATCTGATGATTCACTTCATAAATCTTTATATTTAGCAACTATGGATATATCTGATAAATGGACACAAAAGATTCGAAATTGGAATCAGATATTAGCTCATTTAAGTATATATTTTGATGATAGAATATCATCTTTAAATATGTAGTTGTCGATGGACCTTTTCTTACATTTAATCCACTATCTGCTGTTGCATACATAGTTTTTGTTGAAGATGAACTACTTCCATTTGATGTAGATGGTTTTGTAGAACTTAAGTATGCACTTGATACATATCCTTCTATTCCATTTGCTGTTATTTTACTCCATCCATTACTTGTTGAATATACTGTAACTGCTGTTCCTTTTGATAATGTTCCTACCTTTGAGTAACTTGTTGATGGACCTTTTCTTACATTTAATCCACTATCTGCTGTTGTATACATAGTAGTTATTGAACTTGATTCTTCTTTTACTAAATAATCACTACATATATAACCTGTTTTAGAATTATATTGTACTTTTGTCCAATTTCCAGATGTTCCTATGTAATTAACTTTTGTTCCCTTTTCTAGTACTCCCATAGATTTATAGTTTGTCCCTGCTCCTGTTCTAAAGTTAACTCTAGTAGTAGTTACTCTTATTTCAGATGCATAAGATTCTGTTATATTTGATAATGGTGTAATGAAAGCTGTTGCTAACACTCCTGCCACTACATAATTTTTATTTATACCCATGATATTATAATCCTCCTAAAAATAAATTYATATAAAATATTTTATTTTTATATAAATTTATTACATTATATCACAAATTATAACATAAATTTTATATTTAAACATCCTTTTTGTTACTTTTTTGTAACTTTTTTGCATTTTTTTTCGATTATTATAATTTTAATCATTAATTATGTATATTTCTATCATTTTTGATATATTTATACTTAAATGATTACATAGATGAAGTATCTAGAACTACTATCTTTAATAAAAATAGAGCATATGTAAAATTTTACAATGCTCTATCTTTATTAAATTATTTATCTTTTTTTACACTATCTTTTACAGCCTTTCCAACTTTTTTACCTGTATTTATAGTTTCTTTTCCTACATTAGCTCCAGTTTTTATAGCTTCTTTACCTACATTTAAAGTTCCTTGAACTGTTTCTTTTGCAATATTTCCAACACCATTTACAACTTCTTTGCCTACTTTTTCTATAGGGTCAGTTACTTTTTTTACTGCTTTTTCAGCTTTTTCAATTTTCTCATTTTTTTTATTTTTACCTCTCATAACAACACCTCATTAAKAAATTTGCTTATCTAGATTTATCTACTAATATGCACCTCTTGCACTAATAAATGTAACTTATGATAAATGGCTTAAATTTGTAATGCCTTTAGTTGGAATACTTGCTGTTTTATCAATAGTAATGCTTGGAATATCTGTCATTTAACAAAAAACTCTACAAAGTATAATAACTTTGTAGAGTTTTTTGTTAAATATATTCTTTTATTTTAGCTAATAAATTTTCTTTAGGCATAAATCCTACAAGTCTTTCCATAGGTTCACCATTTTTAAATACTATTATAGTAGGTACTGTACTTACGTTAAATTGTCTTGCTATATCTAGACTTTGATCTATATCTATTTTATAAAATTGTGCTTTTCCTTCAAATTCATTACCTACCTCTTGAAATACTGGAGCTAACATTTTACATGGTCCACACCAAGTAGCAAAAAAGTCAACTACAGCTATACCCTCTGCATTTTCTACAAGGTTATTAAATTCTCCACTATTTATAACTTGTGCCATATTATAATTCTCCTTAACTTTATTATTTATTTATTACTTACCCTATTATTTATTATTTCCAGTATTCAATATCTATTCCTAATTCTTTCTCTATGAATTTTTTACCATCTAAATTTTATCATTATTAATATACC
>NZ_CP048741.1:795676-796170 GCF_018336475.1 Romboutsia sp. 13368 | reverse complement strand
GTAGCAAAAAAGTCAACTACAGCTATACCCTCTGCATTTTCTACAAGGTTATTAAATTCTCCACTATTTATAACTTGTGCCATATTATAATTCTCCTTAACTTTATTATTTATTTATTACTTACCCTATTATTTATTATTTCCAGTATTCAATATCTATTCCTAATTCTTTCTCTATGAATTTTTTACCATCTAAATTTTATCATTATTAATATACCTATATAATTTATTTATATAATCTATGTCCTTATAAACTAAAAAAGCACTTACCTAAGTAAGTGCTTTAACTGGTGCCCAGAGGCGGAATCGAACCACCGACACGGGGATTTTCAGTCCCCTGCTCTACCGACTGAGCTATCTGGGCATATGGCGGAGAGGGTGGGATTCGAACCCACGGTGCCGTTAAGCATCACTGGTTTTCAAGACCAGCTCCTTAAACCACTCGGACACCTCTCCATATATTTTCTTGTTTTACAAATAATAATATATCATATA
>NZ_CP048741.1:792517-794648 GCF_018336475.1 Romboutsia sp. 13368 | reverse complement strand
AGTCACAATTACCAAAATACTTTACATATAAATCACTACCTACAGCATCATTAATAGATTTCACAACACCAAATACTTTCAATCTATCTAAAGTATTATATCTTGAATAAGCATCTTTAAAATCTAAGCTTATTAAAGACTTTATAAAGTACTTTTCTATAGAATTACATAAATCAATCTCAACAATTAAAATATTCAATTTGTTATTTAGATATAAATCATACTCATATATTTCTTTTTCAAAAGCTATATTATAATTTTCTCTAATACCAACTAGCCTTAGAATTTTCTCACTATAAGTACTTCCCATTCCCTTATAACCACAGTTAGTATCAAACCAATATTCATTTGATTCTTCATCAAACAAAATTAAATTATAATAATTTCTATGATTGTCTATTACCTCATAATAATCATGTTCTTCAGTGCTAAATGCTTTAAATGCTATTATTTTATTCATTTTACTTAGTATTGTTTTTGCATATTCATAAGATTTGTAGTATCCATTTTTTCCTGACTTGTATATCAATATTCCCACCTCTAATTAGATTATATATTGATTTACATGATATTTTATTATTTTGTACAAAAAAAGAAGCTATCTTCTTATTTAAAATAGCTCCTAATCTTTAAAAGTTTATATCTTAATTCTTTTTATAAATTATTTAAAAATCTCAACTGATCTATCTAGTATTTTTGTAAAGTAAGCTATAACCATCCCATAGTTAGTTATAGGTACATTCTTTTCTTTACATACCTTTATTTTATTTAGTACACTTTTTCTATTTACCATACATGCACCACAGTGAATTACTAAATCATAGTCTTCAATATTTTCTTTAAAATCATATCCAACCATATAATCAATATTTAAGTCTCCACCTGCTATTTTTCTTAGCATATTAGGTATTTTTACTCTACCTATATCCTCGTGAGATATATTATGTGTACAACTTTCACAGACTAATATTCTGTCATTTGGTTTTAAAGTATCAAGTTTTTTTGTTCCTTCTAAGAATTCATCCAACTCACCTTTTTGTCTAGCAAATAATATTGAAAAACTTGTAAGTTTCATATCTTTAGGTATAATACTCTCAACTTCTTTAAAAGCTTGAGAATCTGTTATAACTAAATCTACGTCTTTAACCTCATTTAAAGCTTCTTCAAGTTCAGTATCTCTTACAACATAAGTTTTTATACCATGGTCTAAACAATCTCTTATAACTTGTACTTGTGGAAGAATTATTCTTCCTTTAGGTGCTTCACTATCAATAGGAACTAATAAAACTACCTTTGGTAATAATAATCTTGTTATTGCAAGTAGAATTGCTGTTTTTTCTGTTGTACCTGCCTCACAATCTCTTAGTGGTGTATCTTTATGAGGTATAAAAGGACCTATTCCACACATTGCTKGCTCTAATTCTTTAAYWTTAGATAAATTTTCTAATTCTTCCTTGCTTACAGTATCTATTTTATTTATTACTGTTATATGTTCTACATTGTATCTAGTAGCTTGCTTTTTCCAAGTTTTATATGTATCTAAATCAGGACTACTTGGGTCAATTACATATAATGCAAAATCTAATCTTTTTAAAAACTCATAACTTTTCTTTATTCTTAAAGCTCCTAGTTCTGTTTTATCTTCAAGCCCTGCTGTATCTATTAATAAAACTGGTCCATATGGTATAAGYTCCATAGCTTTTTGAACAGGGTCAGTAGTAGTTCCTTCTATATTAGATACTAATGATATTTCTTGGCCTAATATAGTATTCATAAGAGATGATTTACCACTATTTGTATTTCCGTAAATTCCTATATGTTTTCTATTTGCATTTGGAGTACTGTTCCTCCTAAAGTAATTATAAATAAAAGTCTCTTTCGCCTTTTTTCATTTTTTCTAAACTTTTTTTAGTTAAGTTCTTTATATCTTCTCTTTTTATATTTTCAACTTCAGCATTTATTATTTCTTGAGCTTTATCATATAGCTCTTTATCACCATAATCTAAAGTAAACTCAAGTAATGTCATAATAGCATTAGGTTCACATACATATTTTATGTTTCCTGATTTTGCAAGAGACATAAATCTATCTCCAGTTCTTCCTTTTCTATAACATGCTGTACAATAACTTG
>NZ_CP048741.1:792286-792391 GCF_018336475.1 Romboutsia sp. 13368 | reverse complement strand
CTGCTGATATTTGACTTACACCATATTTTAATAACTCTCTTYTCATTGAAGGAGTTTCTCTAGTTGAAARTATAAGCCCTGTAAATGGTACTGCAATTCTTAATA
>NZ_CP048741.1:791501-792169 GCF_018336475.1 Romboutsia sp. 13368 | reverse complement strand
TTTTCTTCTARATGWGCATTATGCATCATAAGTGCTAATACTTCAAATCTAGGGTCAGATAATCCAAATAAAACTCCAGCTCCAACATCATCAATTCCAGCTTCCATAGCTCTATCAAATGCAGTTAARTGATATTCATAGTCTCCTTTTATTGACTTTGGATGCATTTTATTGTAAGTTTCTTTGTGATATGTTTCTTGGAATAATATATAAGTCCCTATTCCCTTTTCATGTAATTTTTTATAATTTTCTACAGTAGTAGCAGCTATATTTACGTTAACTCTTCTTATTTCTCCATTTGCATTTTGAGTTTTGTATATTGTATCTAAGCATTCTAGTACATAATCTATTGAWGCATTTACTGGGTCTTCACCAAGTTCTAGTGCTAATCTTTTATGTCCCATCTGCTCTAATATTCTAACTTCTTCTGCTACTTCTTCCATAGTTAATTTTCTTCTATTAAACTTGTTATCTCTTTTATAACCACAATAAACACAATTATTTACACAATAGTCACTAACATAAAGAGGAGCAAATACTACTACTCTTTTTCCATATATGTCATTTTTAATTTCTCCAGCTAATGAATATATTTCTTGTAAATCTTTTTCATCTTCAGCTTGAAGTAATATCGCTATATCTTTATAAGATAGGCCATTTCTTTTTTT
>NZ_CP048741.1:790379-791285 GCF_018336475.1 Romboutsia sp. 13368 | reverse complement strand
GTATAAATGCTTTATTATTATATAAAGAATACTTCTTTCTAACACTCATTGGTGATAGATTTGGCATTATAACATTTGCTCCTGCTCTTAATCCTTCATTTCTTCCGTTAGAATCTATACTTGCAAGCGCTGTTGTTGCAGGTAGTAATACTTTTGGAAGTAATAATCTAGTTATAGCAAGTAAAATAACAGTTTTTTCTGTTGTACCAGCGCTGNNAATYTCTTAGTGGTGTATCTTTATGAGGTATAAAAGGACCTATTCCACACATTGCTGGCTCTAATTCTTTAACATATCTTAAATCATCTACTAAATTTTCATTAGTTTGATTTGGTAACTCTACCATAAATCCAGCGCCTGCTTGGAATCCTATTTCTTTTAAATCTCTTAGACATCTTCTTCTTTCTTCAAAGCTTTCAGTATTATGAATAGATTCATATAAGCTCTTTGTAGCACTTTCATGTCTTAATAAAAATCTATCTGCACCTGCTTGATATAGTTTTTGATAAGATTCATAACTTCTCTCACCAATAGATAGTGTTAATGCATTATTTGGAAACTCTTCTTTTATAGCCTTTATAATTTCAACCATTTTCTCATCAGTATAAAATGCATCTTCTCCACCTTGCAGGACAATAGTCTTATATCCTAATTCATCTCCACGCCTTGCACATTCTAATATGTCTTCTTTATCTAATCTATATCTCTCTGCATTTTTATTACTTCTTCTAAGACCACAATATAARCARTCTTTTTTACAGTAACTGCTTATTTCTATAAGACCTCTTATATAAACAGATTTYCCAAARTACTTAAGTCTTGTTTCATAAGCCTTTTCTATAAGAAATTTCTTACTATCTTCATCTATATTATCTAATAAATACAATAACTCTTCTTTTGTTGCATCA
>NZ_CP048741.1:787799-789888 GCF_018336475.1 Romboutsia sp. 13368 | reverse complement strand
TAAAAAATAGCTATAATTATTACTACTATATAGTCATTTTTTAATATTATTTATATAATATATCTAAAATCTTTCTTTACTATTTAATGTCTTTAATATATCGTAATTAGAATTATATACACAATCATTAAAAATAAAACTTCCAATTTGCTTATTCTTCATTGAATTAAATATAGGCTTTTTACAGCTATATATTACTTTTTTTAACTTACTACCTTTATTTATACTTTTAGTAATATTATAAATCTCATATATATATTCATCTATTATATTTATATCATCATTCTTTATAGCTTTTACTATTGTATCTGCTGCTTTTATTCCAGATAGTACTGCAAAATATATACCTTCCCCTGTGATTGGATCTACAAAACCTGCACCATCCCCTACTAACAATAAATTTTTTTCATAATTTATAGGTTTTTTTATATACTGACCAAAAGGTATAAATGCACCTTTAAATCTACTTCTATCACACTCAATCCCTATATTATTTAAAAACTTTTCAAACTCAACTTTATAATCTATATCTTTGCTGTATTCACCTATAAAACCAACACTTAAATGATTTTTCTTGGGAAATATCCATCCATACCCATAAGGAAGTACACCATAATACATAGACATATTATCACTGTTATAATTTGTATCATTTTTGTTTACATCTACTTGTAAACAAAATCCATTAGCCTTTATATTTTTATCAACTAAAGATCTCGTAATTCCTAATGCTCCATCTGCACCTATAATATATTTAAAACTTATATTTTGATTATCTGATAAGGTTATAGTTCTATTTTTAGTATCAATATTTTTTATTTTAGTATTTTCTAATATTTTTCCACCTTTATTTTCATATTCCCTTACTAAATACTCATCAAATTCAAATCTATCTACTAAGTATGTATTTCCTTTACATTCTATATCTGTTATGTACTTATCTTCTAAGTATAAACTTACACATTTACTCACTATAGTGTTTACACCATTAAAATCTGAGCTCAAATTTAAGCTATGTAACAAATCAAATGTTTTTTGTGTTACACCTCCTGCACAAAGTTTATTCCTTGGAAATTTTTGTTTGTCAATTATACAGCAAGATATATTATTATTTATAATATTRTGTCCAGCTGCTATCCCCGATGGACCTGCTCCTATAATTACAACATCATAATGCATGTTTAAATCTCCTTTAATTATTATTTATAGTTAATACATTTATATTTTCCATATTATGAAAATATAAAACATATATAATATGTTTTATGCATAAAAATGGTATAAAAAATTATGTCAAATCTTTTATACCATTTATTTTTATTTTTTATCTAAATCATTTTTTGTAACATCAACTATCCATTTTTCGCTTCTAACTCTAAGTATTCCTGCTATAGATTTTAATATTTCATCACTTCTTATAATTAAAAATACTATAAATACAGGCAATTTGAATATAAATGCACCTAAAAAACCAAGAGGAATAGAAACTAACCACATAAACATCATTTCACTAATAAAAACAAATCTATTATCTCCTCCACCTCTTAAAACTCCCATCATAACATTGGATGATATAGATTTAAATACTGATACTAAGGCAGTTGATATCATTATCTGTTTTGCTATATATTTTGTATAATCTGATACATTGTATAAATTAACTATAAATGGTCTTAAAAGTAATATTATTAATCCTGATAAAATACCCATTATAAAACTTAGTATACATATAGTATTTGCATATTCTCNNNATAGATAAATATTTATAATTTAACTATCTAAATCTAAAAAAATAAGGACTTAGCTATTACTAAGTCCTTATTTTAATATATATTAAATTACATTCCTAATTCTTTAAACTCTCTACTTCCTGGCTTAACTAACTCTATATTTCCTTCTTTWAAAAAAGGACAATCATCTGATTCATGAACTTGTATATCTAATTTTATTGCACTATATATAGGCATTCCTATATCTTTAGAAGTTCTATTTGCTATACAAGCTACACCTATAACCTCTCCACCTAACTTCTCTAAAGCTTCTTTAGTTTCTATTGTAGATTTTCCAGTAGTAACAACGTCTCCAGCTA
>NZ_CP048741.1:786261-787727 GCF_018336475.1 Romboutsia sp. 13368 | reverse complement strand
GAGAATMTATGCTATAAACAACTAAAGATATCTTTACTGTTTTAACAGATCTTAAAACTGATATTGTACAGTTTGTTAAAGAATAAAATATATAACTTATAGATAAAATTTTTAAATATTTTGATCCTTGAAGTATAACTTCTTTATCAGTCGTATATATATTCATAAATTGTTTAGGTATAAATATCGCAACTAAAATAAAAAAAATGGTTATTATGATACATATCCTATACATTATAGCCATTACCTTATGTATAGAATCTATATCTTTTTTACCATAATATTGAGCTGCCATTACGCTAGCTCCACTTCCTACTCCAAGTATTAACACCATTAATATAAATTGCAAATGATTTGCTATTGCAACACCCGATAAGTTAATTTCACCTAACCGTCCTACCATAATTGTATCAGCCATACTTACAGAGAAAGTTATAAGATTTTGTAAAGCTATAGGAATGGCTATATTTAATGCTGTTTTATAAAACAATCTATCTCTAGTTAGCCTCATTACTTTCAGTATCCTTTCTAACTTTTGCAATTTTAACATTACTAATAGTATATTTGCTATCTCTACATTATATTATTTACTCTAAAAAAACTTTAATTCTTTAATAAAAAAAGTTATGAGTAAATAATAATTTTACTCATAACTTTTAAATTAATTATAATAATGATTCTTTTAATATATCTATTTTTTTACTATTTGTCATATCTATATTTACTGGAGTTATACTTATATATCCATCTTGAACTACTGCTATATCACTATGTTCATGTTGTTCAAGGTTTTTAACTTTTCCACCTATCCAAAAATATCTTTTCCCATATGGATTAATTCTTTCTTCTAAGGCATTTTCATATTTTACTTCTCCAAGAATAGTTATTTTAGTTCCTTTAATTTCTCCAATAGGTATATTAATATTTAATATGCCATCATCTAATATATGTAACTTATCTTCAATATTGTTAACTATTTTTGATGCATATTTAGAAGCCTTAGCATATTCTTCTTTAGATACATTAAATTCATTTAATGAAAATGCTATCGATGGTTTATTTTGAATAAATCCCTCTATAGCTGCTGATACTGTTCCAGAATATATAACATCTGTTCCTAAGTTAGGTCCATTATTTATACCACTTAATACTAAATCTATACTTATATCCTTAAATAATGCCTCTATTCCTATCTTAACACAATCTGCTGGTGTTCCAGATATTGAAAAAGATTTTATTTTATCATCAACAAATTCTTCATTTACCATTATTGGATTATGTATTGTTATAGCATGTCCTGTAGCACTTCTTTGACTCTCTGGTGCAACAATATATACATCATGATATTTTGATATTTCCTTTGCTAATTCTATAATTCCATCTGCTCTTATTCCATCATCATTTGTAATTAATATATTCATATTATTTCTCCTTTTATTTAAATTTTATATGATTAATNCATTCTT
>NZ_CP048741.1:785744-785853 GCF_018336475.1 Romboutsia sp. 13368 | reverse complement strand
TAAGAAAAKTCATATTATAAACTTAATATTTATAATATGACTTTTTATTATGCATCAAAATCAATGTGATATTTTTTTTCAGGAGTATTTATATCTATATAAGATAAGT
>NZ_CP048741.1:785393-785733 GCF_018336475.1 Romboutsia sp. 13368 | reverse complement strand
TCCATAACATCTATCTTAAATTCAAAAAATACATCATCTTCTTTTTTAGACATAAATATGTAGCTTCCATTTTCTTTTTCTTCTATCTCATCACATATTTCATCATATATTTCTTCACCACTTACATATCCTAAGTATCCTGAATCTTTTATTTTCTCTTCTATTAATCTGTATATTTCTTCCATATTAATACCTTCTTTCTATGTTAATAATTTTAATCCTACCAAGAATTAATCATTTTTTCAATAGGTTTAATGTAAATTTAAAACTATGTTTATTTAGAATTTATTTTTATCATTTAAAATATTCTATATACTARTAATAATTTTTAATGAGAAAT
>NZ_CP048741.1:782790-783493 GCF_018336475.1 Romboutsia sp. 13368 | reverse complement strand
TAATTTATATCTCATTTTTTATTTATTGTGTGATATTTTTATGTTATTTATAACTAAAAATAGGAGATAAGCTTATTTGATATAAGCTATCTCCTATTAATTATTCACTAAATCTATCTATAAACTCTTTTAATATTTCTTCTACATCTCCACTATCGTCAACTTCTCTTATTCTAGGATTAGATATTCCTCCTCCATGTTCTAAGTCAACTAAAGATATTACTATTTCGCAATCTTCGTCTTCAAAATCAAACAATAATCCAATTAAGTTATCTACATTTAAACTTAATTCTCCTATATCTTTTATTGTACTATCATCTTCATATATATCATCCATATAATGATTAAGGCTATACTTCTTACCATCTATAAATTCAACTTTTTCACAACCTTCATATGTTTTTCCTATAGGGAATAAAAGTGCATTTTCTCCATTTAATAAAAGTTCTATATAATCATTTACATCTTCTATATTTTCATAATCCTCATCATAAGTTATTACATCCATATAATCTCTATCTATTAAACATATTCTAGATACATCCTTTGGATATTCAGATAATAACTCTTCAACATTATCATTATAATAACTTATAAAGTTCACTAGCTTAAATTCATCTGGCTTAAATCTTATATGCTCCATACTATACTTCCTTTCACTATCATTTTCAAAATATATTATATTTCGACATATATTAAAATA
>NZ_CP048741.1:780100-782766 GCF_018336475.1 Romboutsia sp. 13368 | reverse complement strand
ATTTATCAATAGTATATATTTATTATAAAATCCTATTAATAAAAATAAATAATAAGTTTTATTTTTTTAACTTAGCTAAAGCTTCTGCAAATGGATTATTAAAGTTTTCTGTGTCTTTATTTTGATTTTTTAAATATTTATTTATATCTTTTTTAGATGCTTTATTTTTATCTTCTTGTTTTCTTTTGTTATATGAAGATAACTTCTCTCTATGACCACAAGAACATATAAATGTTTTTGCATCGCCTTCACCACGAAGTTCTAGTTTTTTATGACAAACAGGACATCTTGAATTAGTTATTTGAGATACAGTTTTTCTAGTGTTACATTCTCTATCTTCACAAACTAACATCTTTCCTCTTTTCCCGTTAACTTCAAGCATGTATTTGCCACATTCAGGACATCTATTTTTAGTTAAGTTATCATGTCTAAACTTACTATCACTATTTTTAACTTCTTTTACTATATCTTTTGAATAATTTTTCATTTCATTTATAAATATATTTTTATTTAATTTGCCATTAGATATATCTTGAAGTTTTTTCTCCCAATTAGAAGTAAGCTCTGGAGTTTTTAATTCCTTTGGAACAAGTTCTAATAGTTGCTTTCCTTTAGAAGTTATTAATATATCTTTGCCTTTTTTCTCTATTAAAAATGAATTAAATAATTTTTCTATTATATCAGCTCTAGTTGCTACAGTTCCTAAGTTATTTTTCTCCATAGAAGTTAAAAGTGTCCCTTCATTTAAATATGCCGGAGGATTAGTTTTGCCACTATTTACTTTTACATCACTAATAGGAAGTGTTGAATCCTTTTGAATAYTMGGYATATTTTCATAATTTTCTTCATCATCTAAATCTTTATATGTTTCTTTCCATCCTAAGCTATTTATTCTATTTCCTTTAGCTATAAATATTTCACCTTCAACTATACCTTTAACTTTAGTCTCAGTATATTCAAATGGAGGACATAAAACAGCTAAAAATCTTTTAACTACAAGGTCAAATATCTTTCTTTCTTTTTCAGTTAAATTACTTAAAAATACTCTTTCTTCTGTAGGTATTATTGCATGGTGATCACTTACCTTTGAATCATCAACAAATGATTTATTAGCTTTTATATTACTTTTTAGTAACCTTGTACATACTTTAGAATAATCACTTATATTTACAGCTTTTATTCTATCCTTTAATGTTTCTACTATATCACTAGTTAAATATCTTGAGTCTGTTCTAGGATATGTAAGTACTTTATGGTGTTCATATAGTTTTTGCATTATTGATAGTGTTTCTTTAGCTGAATAACCATAAATCTTATTTGCATCTCTTTGTAATTCTGTTAAGTCATACAATGCTGGTGAATACTTTTTCTTATCACTTTTATTTACTTCTACAATTTCTAATTCTTTACTTTTTATTTTATTAGCTATATTTTCTATCTTTTCCTTATTAAATGTCGATGTTGAATTTTTATTATCTTGCCATATAAACTTTATAGCTTCATTTGCTTTTTTACTCTTAATTTCTAATGTATAGTATTCTTTAGGGATAAAACTTCTTATCTCTTCTTCTCTTTTAAGTATCATTGCTAAAGTTGGTGTTTGCACTCGTCCACAAGAAAGCTGTGCATTATACTTTGTTGTAAGAGCACGAGTTGCATTTATACCAACTATCCAGTCTGCTTCTGCTCTTGCTATTGCTGAATTATATAAGTTTTCATATTGTGATGCATTTTTTAAATTTTTAAATCCATCTTTTATAGCTTTATCTGTACTTGATGATATCCAAAGCCTCTTTAAAGGCTTATTTGTATTACACTTATCAAGTATCCATCTTGCTACTAATTCCCCTTCACGTCCTGCATCTGTAGCTATTACTATTTCACATACATCATCTCTATTTATTTGTGCTTTTACTATATTAAATTGTTTGCTACTCTTTTTAATAACCACTGTCTTTAAGTATTTTGGTAGTATTGGTAAATCATCGATATTCCAAGCTTTATACTTTTGATCATAATTTTCAGGGTCTGCTAATGTAACTAAGTGGCCTAATGCCCATGTTACTATATATTTAGTACCTTCAATATATCCATTTTTCTCATTTTTACATTCTAATACTCTTGCTATATCTCTACCTACTGAAGGTTTTTCTGCTAGTACTAATATTTTTTTCATAACTTTTCCTTCCATAAATCTACATATAATTTTATAGTAACTATAGTATAACATTTTGTAACTAAAAAAGACTAACTTCTTATAAAGAAGTTAGTCTTTTAGGCCGAACAAATTATTTTCAAATAAGTTTGTAAATTATATATGCATATATGCATAACCCGACCGATTAAAAATAGGTATATTTTAGGTGGATGTATCTAAAGGAGTATTAGATACACCCATTAATATTATATGAATGTATAGTTATATATATTCTAAAAGTTCATAGCTTTTTAATTTGAAAATATTTCTTTATTAATATATTTTTAATAATTAAAATCAAACTAAGTTATCTGAGAAATTTCCAAACAAAATTTATTGTAAAATATACTATACATATCATTAAAATATCTAAAATAAATCCACCTATTCCTGTATTATTAATTTCATTTGACACAAAAGATGTACTTATCAATATAATAAAGGTGAAAATAATTTTTAACAACATATT
>NZ_CP048741.1:779512-780036 GCF_018336475.1 Romboutsia sp. 13368 | reverse complement strand
GTAAATCCACCTATTCCTGTATTATTAATTTCATTTGACACAAAAGATGTACTTATCAATATAATAAAGGTGAAAATAATTTTTAACAACATATTAAATATATATTTAAATAGTGAACAATTTTCATGCTCTATATAATAATCTCTCTGCTGCTTATTATTGTTTTGATTTTCTACTTTAGAGGATCTTCTTGTACTTTTAAGTTTATTTATACTTTTATTATTTATATACCTAACTCTTCCATCTAGATATACTATCTCCATTTTTCTAATTTCTTCGGAGTACCTTTTTAATCTTTCATCAAAATCATTATCTAAATTTCCCATATCATATCCTCCACAATTTTTTATTTTTGGATATGTAATATCGTCCTATTAATAGAATATACAAATCGATTAAATATGGTACCTATTTATCATCTTTTAATACATTTTATATACTATAATATTGATACTTATAATTATTTTTAAATTTAGCTCTCTATATTAACTTAAATATAAAAAAGYAGAAGTAAAACTTCTACT
>NZ_CP048741.1:778616-778939 GCF_018336475.1 Romboutsia sp. 13368 | reverse complement strand
GTTTATTAAATCGGCTATTATAATATATTAACTAATCTATTGTGCTAGTTAAAAATATTTTTCCAAATAAAGTAAATTGATTTTTGTAAAAAAATAGTATTCTATAAAGCTTAATATTTGTAAAATTTAACCAAATATTAAGCTTTTTATTTTAGCTATAGAATCATAATTTCCTATCAATTTATTTATTAGAAATGAAATATTATGACTTAATACTTTTATTGATATTCTTGTTATAAATCCAAGCATTGATTTACTTTTTACTTTATTAAAATTTAATTRTTCCGTTAATTGAGAAAAGCTAGTCTCAATCCTTCTTCTAA
>NZ_CP048741.1:778159-778484 GCF_018336475.1 Romboutsia sp. 13368 | reverse complement strand
TAATAGAAATTGAATTATATTTATCACATAAATCCCATACTGCATTTCTATCATCAACATTTGCAGGAGTTATGACATAGTCAGTTAAGAAACCATCTACTGTAGTAAGTGCATGAAAYTTAAATCCAAAATATGTTTGCTTTTTTGATGGACATACTCCATAAGAGGCTTCGCCTTTAAAGCATTTACTGAAATGTGCTCTACCAAACTCACAAACTGGAATTGGCATACTATCTACGACTCTTATATTATTGGAATAAGATTGAATAAACAAGGAAATATACTATCTTATTTCATTGATTACAAAATATAAATTTCGTTTAGT
>NZ_CP048741.1:777677-777848 GCF_018336475.1 Romboutsia sp. 13368 | reverse complement strand
TATTAATCTTAGGATACTATATTTGTTGGAGTTTTATTATTGTAAAAATTAACTAGCACAACGAGTTATATTAATAAAAAAGAGACTATTTTAAATAACTTTTAATTCTATACTTCAATTTAAATCTTGTATTAAAAGTCATTATTTTTAATAGTCTCTTTGTAATATATA
>NZ_CP048741.1:776587-777169 GCF_018336475.1 Romboutsia sp. 13368 | reverse complement strand
AATGGGTCAAAGAACTCCAAAAGAAGTTGTTAATGCTTGGATGAATTCAAAAGGGCATAGAGAAAATATATTAAATCCTAACTTTACAACTTTAGGTGTAGGTATAGCTAAAGATTCTAATGGTTCTATATACTGGACACAAATGTTTATAGGAAAATAAGGGTCTGTAAAATAAAGTGTGTATTCTTCCAAAAAGTGCGATAATTAAATTAGATTATCCGAAGGAAGGTGCACACTTTTTATGTTAAACAAAAGTGAAATTTTAAAGAAACTTATACAAGAATATGATGTTAAAACAACAAGAGATGTACAAGAAATGTTAAAAGATTTATTTGCAGAAACAATTCAAGAAATGTTAGAAGCGGAGCTTGATGAACACCTAGGATATGACAGGTATGATAATCAAAATAAAAATACTACAAACTCAAGAAATGGACATAGGAATAAGAAAGTTCGATCTGATTTTGGAGAGGTTGGTATAAGTATTCCAAGAGATAGACAAGGTAGTTTTGAACCAAGAATTATTAAAAATTATGAAAATGATATATCTGGTATAGAAGAACAAATCATAGCGTTAGATCG
>NZ_CP048741.1:773185-773678 GCF_018336475.1 Romboutsia sp. 13368 | reverse complement strand
AAGGACTTATCTAATATAGATAAGTCCTTTTTGAGCTAAAATTTATTTTAACTAATTTTAATGATGTCCGCATCCATCATGAGAGCAAGTGTGATTACTTGGAAACTCTTGAAGTTTATTTTGTTTATATAAGTCTAAATTATCTTTTATAGTTTCCCCTTGAGCCTTATATACTTTTATTCCCATAGAATTTAATTTTGATATAGCACCTTGACCTATACCTCCAACTATAACTGCATCAACAACATTTCCTGATAATGCTTTTATAGGTTGGCATTTACCATGTTCATGCTCTAAATCACCATTATTTATAGTACTTAAATCACCACTTTCTAAATCACATACTACAAACATTGGAGCTGATCCAAAGTGTCCAAATGGTTTACTCTCTAACCCATTATTAGCCTCTACTGGCACACATATTTTCATTATAATTACCCCTTTCTTTTGCAGCACATTTGCGCTGATTTTAAAATTCTACTTAAATAAAGTG
>NZ_CP048741.1:770194-771384 GCF_018336475.1 Romboutsia sp. 13368 | reverse complement strand
AAAAATCCAATAGATCAACTATTGGATTTCTTTATTATTTATGAAAATTTAATCTTCAAATACTGTATTTTCTGTTTTCCATTGTAACATTTTTATTTTTAGCCAGAATCCATATATTCCGAATGTTATTATTGTTAGTATCCACCATTTTATGTAGTGTAGGAATAAACTTGATCCACTTCCAACGAATTTTAGTCTTCTTCCTTCTATTATTGTGTTTTTAACTTCCCATTTGTATTTTATACACATTGCCCATGGAGTTGCTNATCTAAGATAGCAACAAACTCATTTTTTCTAAAGTTTGCAGATACACCATCTAGTGCAACTTGTGTAAAATCACCTGTGGTATAACTTTTTTTAATATTTTTTAATGTTAGCATTTTTCTCCTCCTCTAAAAAGATGACTCTATCTTACATTAAAATTATTAACTCAACATTAAGTTTTTAAATATTTTTAGTAATTATAGTTAATTATTTGTAACTAAAAATAAAAATAGCTCTAAAAATAATTTATACTATTTTTAGAGCTATTTTTAACTTAATCTTTTATAGTTAAATAGTAGTTACTTAAAGTTGCACTATAATAAGGTAATACATATAATCCTGCGATACCAAAAGTTATTACAGTTAATATTATCCATCCTATAAAGCTTAACTCTAATATAAAAAGTTCCATTTTATGACCTTTCATAATTCTAGAACTTTCTTTTAAGCACTCTATTACAGACATTTCAGGATGTTCTGCCATTATATAATATACTTGAGAATACATAAAAGATACTATTATACCAGGGATTATAAGGAATATTGCACCTATAAATACTGCAATTCCTACTAATAATGTAACTCCTAATGCCCTTAATATATTTCTAAACCCAAACCATAAATCTGAAATTTTAGGATTTTCTCTATTAGATAAGTTTATAAAGAATTTACATTGTCCTATAGCTATCGGCCCTGCTATTACTAGTGATATAATTGTAATTAAAATTGCTATAGCAGCTGATTCTGGATCAATATAAACTAATAACTCTGGTATAAGTGATATCAACATACATACTATTATTGCACCTATAGATAATCCCCAATGATTTTGTAACTGCTTCTTAGCATTTTGCTTTAACTCTTTTCGTAAAATCATAATATCCCCTCCTATAATATAATATTATGATTTTTTTTATTACTTGTTA
>NZ_CP048741.1:769537-770024 GCF_018336475.1 Romboutsia sp. 13368 | reverse complement strand
GTTACATCTCTATAATTATTTCATATATTTTAAAATATTTATAGAATTTTAAAGCACATTTTTATATTTTATATCTAATTTCTATCTATTATTTTTGTTAAAGTTAACTGACTTCCTTCTTCTATTTCATATTCTAAAGTAAGTTTTGTTTTATTGCTTTCTAAGTCATCAAAATCTTTATCCATAAATTTTAATATACTAATTGCATAATACTTACCATCTTCTCCTAATAATTCAAATGAGTGATTATCTATAAATCCACAAAAAACTCCACTGATTTCTCCTTTGACAGGTATATTCCAGTTTGAATCTATTTTTAAACTTTCAGAATTATTTTCTATATTATTAACTATATTTGATTTTTCTTCATAATCTATTACTTCTTCAGTTGAACTACATCCTACTAAAAATATAATACTTAATATTATAGTAATTATTTTTTTCATATTTTCCTCCTTAGTAATATTAATCTGTAAATTATATTATA
>NZ_CP048741.1:765287-769271 GCF_018336475.1 Romboutsia sp. 13368 | reverse complement strand
AGCTAATGTATTTTTTCCCTTTTTACCATTTCCCAATTCAAAGTCATCTAAACTATTTTCGAGTTCTTCTTTTGCTCCAAATGAATATAATCTTTCACCTACAAAAACTAAGAAAAATAAAAGTTTATTATTATAGGTTATTAAGTAACCTATTATTGAAAGCAAAGAAAATACTAATGCTGAGATTATATTTTTTTTATTACGATTCATTAAAATGTCCTTCCAATNTCACCATCTTTCAATTATAAAAAATTCGCTTCGCTTGAGCGACGTGTCGGCGAAGCATTTAGGATACATCCGTTGCTCAAAATGTCATTTTTTACTTTCATATAAAAATTACCAATATTTTTTTGCATAGNNCTATTATTGAAAGCAAAGAAAATACTAATGCTGAGATTATATTTTTTTTATTACGATTCATTAAAATGTCCTTCCAATTCTAAAAAAAGAATATATCTTATTCGTTAAACCGTTGCTATTGATTTGAAACCTTCACCTAGTACTTCATGAACATCACTTACTATTATAAAAGCATTATGGTCTACTTTCTTAATAAGCTTCTTTAAATGAACTTCTTGCTTTTTATTATTTACAACAACTAATAAAATACTCTTATCATTATTAGTATATCCACCCTTACCATCAAGTACAGTTACTCCTCTTTTTATATCATTAATTATAGCTTCTCTTAACAATTCTTTATCTTCAGTTATAATCATAAACGCCTTTGAATAATCAAATCCAGATATAATTGCATCAATTACCTTAACTATTATATAAAGAGCTATAGCAGAGTATAAGCCTGTTTCTATATTTCCATTAGCTATCCCTGCGGATAAAACAACCATACCATCTATRATAGTTAAACATTTAGATACTGGTAAACTTGGAATTACTCTATTTATCATTAATGCTATAAGATCAGTTCCTCCTGTAGAACCATCTACACTAAATACAATACCTAAACCTATACCTAATAATATTGCTCCTGATATTGCAGATAACAATACATCTTGTGTAACTGATATTGTTGCTAATGGTTCTGTAATTTTTAATACAGCTGATAATATAATCATTCCAATAAAAGTTTTTATTGCATCTTTTTTTCCTAATATTTTTATAGAGAATACTAAAAGTGGTATACCTATAATTAACATTATTGTTGATACTGATAAACCAGTAAACTTACTTATAACAAGTGATAAACCACTAAGTCCTCCTGGTGCTATAGTATATGGTTTGAAGAACATATTAAGTCCTACACCCATAAATAAACAACCTATTATTAGTCCTAAAAATTCTACTATAGTATTCGTGCTTTTTCTCATATGCATAATCCCTCCAATTCTAAAGTTATTATACCAATTTTTAATATATTTAGCTATATTCTAGCTTATTAGCCCAATATTTACATTCACTTATTTTNCTATGGCTGAGAATTTAATAAAAGCTATGGCTTTCAAAATGCCAGTACCTACTATGAAAAAGAAATTCTTCCCTTCTGAAGAAACTTATCAAGAATGTGTAAACTTTGGTAAAGAATTTGCTAAATTAGTAAAATAATATAAAAAAGGAACNNAGTTATAATATATAATTTAATATAAATACTTGAACAAATAATATAGCAGGTAATCCAATGGTAAATTGCTTATGTTTTGTTTTATGTCTAAACTTATGCATACCAATAATACTTCCAATCGATCCTCCTGCAATAGCTATAAGAAATAAATTTTTTTCAGAAATTCTATACATATTCTTTTTAGCAAAATACTTATCTAAATACATAGATAATATTCCAACTATATTTATAAATATTAAGTAATAAATAATCATATTATCTACTTACTAACAAGTACTATTATTTCTAATAATTTTGTACCTATTTCTCTTTCTTGATTTTTTAATATATCCAAGCACCCTTTTAATTTATTCCATTTTTCATCTAAGTTTAAATCTGCATTATTTATTTCTTCTATACTTTTTATAACTTCTAATACATTATTCTTTTTTAATATATTATTTTTTTCTATGTAAAATTTTAAGTCTTTAATTTTTTCTTCTATACTTTTTTGTTTTTCCTTTAAAATTAATTCTTCTTTATATTCTTTTAAAGATTTTTGTATATTTTCTATATCTTTTTTACTATAATTCCATACTACGTTACTATTTATATTAGATATAGAATCTATAGTATTTTTATATTTATCATGAAGTTCTTCTATTGCTATTACTATTTCTAAGTAATTATTTTCTATTAATACATCCTCACATCTTTTTATATCTAAATCTAATTCATTTATCAAATCATACTCTCCTTATTTTTAGTTATTTAATTTTAATTTCTAACTATTCAATTATATATTAAGTAGATGTAATATTACATAAAATTATAAAGGCTTTAATATATTATNAWTWTGTTCCTTAGTAAGTCCTTCGTACTCTACTGGCATATCCCAACCTGCAAAAGCAAAAAGTCTAGCTCCTAGATTTTTATGAGTATCATATAAAGGCGTCCTTTTTAGTTCACTCATTTTGCTCCTCCTAAAAATAAATATTTTCATAAAAAATATATTCTTTTTATATATTAAAAATGATTAACATGTACTAAATCATCTTCATAGCATTTTTTGCAATGTAAATAGCATTTTTTAACATTTCATACTTATATAGTGCGTGCTAATATATAACTATAGTCAAAAGGCAATTAGAATTTAGGGATAAATTTAATTATTTTAATATTGGGGTGGATAAAATGAGATATAACTTTGATGAAATAATAGATCGTTCAAATAATTATTCTGTTAAATATGATGAAACAAAAGAAAAATTCGGTAGAGATGATTTAATACCATTATGGATAGCTGATATGGATTTTAAATCAGCACAACCTATTATAGATGCTCTTCAAGAAAGAGCACTACAAGGTATATATGGATATACATCTAGACCATATGAATACTTTGAAGCAATAAAAAATTGGCAACTAGAAAAAAATAATTGGGAAGTTGATACTTCACTTATGTCTCATGCTTTAGGTGTTTTACCAATGCTTGCAAATTTAATGCATACATTTTTAGAAAAAGGAGATAAGGTTATAATTCAACCTCCAGTTTTCCATGAATTTAAAAATGTTATAGAAGCATGGGATGGTGAAGTTGTAATAAACCAACTTATAGAAAAAAATGGTCACTACTCTATAGATTTTGATGACCTAAGAGAAAAAGCAAAACAAGGTGCTAAATTTATGATAGTTTGTAATCCTCATAATCCAGTTGGGAAGGTGTGGTCAAAAGAAGACTTAGAAACTATAGCAAATATTTGTATAGAAAATAATATAACTATTATATCTGATGAAATTTACTCTGATATAATGTTATGGGGAAATAAACATACTCCAATGGCATCTATAAGTGAAGAAATAAGAAAGCATACTATCACTTGTACTTCTTCAACTAAAACATTTAATTTAGCTGGACTTCAAGTTGCTACAGTAATATTCCCTAGTTTAGATATGAAAAACAAATACGATAATATATTAAAGAAAATAGAAACATATAGAAATAACGCTTTTAGTATAGTTGCTAATACAGTTGCTTTTACCGAAGGAAAAGAATGGTTTGAGCAAGTAACTGATTATATTGAAGAAAATATAAAATATACAGTAGATTATATAAATAAGTATATTCCTCAAATAAAAGTGAGTGCTCCTGATAGTACATATTTATTATGGTTAAACTGTAAAAATTTAAATCTTAATGGAGATGAGCTGCTTGATTTCTTTATCAATAATGCAAAAATTGCTCCTAATGATGGTCGTATATTTGGAGAAGGCGGAGATGGTTATATGAGAATAAATATAGCTTGTCCTAGAAAGATTTTAGAAAATGCTATGCATCAATTAAAAAATGCAGTTGATACCTATAATTTTGAGAAGTATGAATTAGTATCAAATTRCTAAAATTAAAATATTATAAATATACTTAA
>NZ_CP048741.1:762602-765212 GCF_018336475.1 Romboutsia sp. 13368 | reverse complement strand
TTTTTATAAGCCCTTTTATTATTATTTATTCTAATTAAGTTTTAATATATTAACTATAAATTCATAAAACTTTTTTACAACAGGACTATACATTATACTTTCTTCACTTATCCAATCATCAAATCGTATTGATATTTGATTAGCACTTCCTGGCCTAAATACATTAGCTATACACCCTACTTTAACTTTATTTTCACTAGATATACTCCAATTTTCTTTATATTTTTCATCAATGCTTTCTAGGTATTGATTTACGCTATCTAATAAATCACTATAAACAACTTTAGCTCCTTCTAATAAAAGATTTTCCAAAGTTCCTTGAGAATAATTATCCGGGAAAAAATAATAATATAACTTTATAACTTCTCCTCTTATTTTACATTCTCCAGATAAAAAATCTTTTTTATTTACAATCATATCTTTATTATTCTTTGCAAATCTTTCATTAAAGGAATCTTTTGCTAGTTTTTGATCTGCATCAAATATTGCACATACACCATCTATTTGCTTTAATTCCCCCTTATTCATATTACTAAGATATAAATCTATACTCTTGATAATTTTTTCTACTCCATTTGCTGATATCATTACTACACATAAATCATCTTTTATAAAATATGATGGTATCGGTATAAATCTATCTAATCTATTATCTACAAATGGATAAGCTCTAGGAACTCTCATCTGCCATATTTCTGGTAAATTATTTATATTATTTACTTCTTTAAATCCATTTATAAATAGTATTCTGGCTAAACAGTTTATATCATGAATTCCCTCTACAAAAAATAAAAAGCTTCTCATTATCTCACATCCTGACCTAATAAGTTTCTAATATCTTTTAACTTATTGCCAGAAAACTTTGTGTAATATGTTTTATTATCATATAACTCTATTCTAAAACATGATAGTGAGTCTATTTCATTCCCAAGCGAAAGTATTATACTATCAATAGCCTCTAAACTGTGAGTTGTACATATTAGCTGTATTTTATATTCCTTACATAGTTTTATAATGATATCAAACATCTTATTTATATGGTTTTTGTGCACTGCACTTTCTATTTCATCAACTAATAATATTCCACCTTTTGAACTTACTAAGGCACTTCCAAGTGTAAATATCTTTTTTATACTATCTCCAAAACTAAATAAAGGTACAGTACCATATACCTTATGCTCTATATATATCATACTTCTACCTACATTTAACTTTTTCACTATTTTAAAATCTAATATATCTGAGTCAAATATTTTAAGTAGACTTATTATATTTTTTTTATCTTTATCTTCTAAATTTTCTAATGTATCTTCTATTAAATCATTTATATAGTAATCATACGGAGTAATATATACTATTTTTATAATGTCATAGTCGTTAATGTATTTAATGTTTTTACTTTCTTCTATAGATATATCTTTATCTATAACAGTTTCATCTTCTAACTTTACATTAATATTACCTAAAAATGCATTATCCATATCGTTATTTATACTAATATCTCTTACTATATTTCCATTTATGTTAATCTCTCTAGTTAATCCTTTTATAGTGGATTTTATTTTTATACTTTTGTTTTTATCTTGCTCTCTTGGAAATATGCCTAAGAATAATTCAAAACTTGAAGGGTATGCAGAACTTCTTTTTGATACGTTATTTAGGATACTTTTTATGCTATTTTCATTTCCTAGTATTGATATAGCTTCAAGTAGTGAAGTCTTTCCGCTGTTATTATCTCCTACTATTATGTTAATGTTAGATAAATCTTTTAATTCTAAATCTTCTATACTTTTAAAATGATGTATTTTTAGATAAGTTAAATAATTCATATTATCACTTCTTTCTAATTTATATAGTAATTATACAAATTAGAAAGAGATAATATAACATATTTATGATTAATTATTAAATTATTCTGACACTAATTCTTCTTTATTTAATATTTTTTTGAATAAGAAAACTATTATTTTTATTATAAGTAATATAGTAAATGTTATTATTATGCCACTTAATGCACCACATGAATCTATAACTATATCCTTTATACTACCAGATCTACCTGGTACAGATAATTGTCTGTATTCATCATAACAAGCATAAATTATAGATAATAAAAAAGCTAAATTTGATGATAATAAAAGCTTTTTAGAGAAAACATATATGAACAACACTAGAGATGCTCCAATTAAAGCATATATACTAAAGTGTGCCATTTTTCTAACTATATAACTTTTACTACCAAAGCCTCTTAGCTTAGTATAAACTTTAGTTTGAATCTTTATTAATTCCTCATCTCTTATCGTAACCTTATCTCTTATTTTATCTATAACTTTTACAACTGCTTGTGATTGATTACCTGATACTTCTGCATTTTGACTAGAAAAATAATACATTCCCCCTACACTAATTATAACTAGCATAATCACTAAAATTTTTCTCATATTCTCAATTCCTTTTTTATTAATCTTTTATTTTAAAGTGATTATATCATATTCATCTATAYATATAAATCCTTTTATGTAATTATCTTCCTCACAAAYATATAAGCTCTCATTTTTTATATCATGTATAAAAGTTTCTTTATTTGGATAATTATCATCCCATTGATCA
>NZ_CP048741.1:761686-762591 GCF_018336475.1 Romboutsia sp. 13368 | reverse complement strand
TTAAATATAAAAATTTTTATATTATATATTATGCTTTTTATACTTAAATCTTCTCATTTCTAAATAAATTATCATAAGTATCTAAAAAATTATTTGCTAGATAATCAATCTTTTCTTCCCATCTCTTATCCTTCCCTTCATCAGGGCAATACATTAGTTGTACCGCATCTACAGATAAACCATTATAATAAACTGCGCCTTCTCTTAAATAGTTTTTACTTAAATGTCTTGCCGTATGAAGTACAGATTCATGATGACTACTAAATAATCTTCCTTCTGAACTGTCACTATAAACTTCATATCCAGTTAAATTATTATCTTCTATTGCTCTTCTAGAAGTTGCAAATCCGCTTTCTAGGGCTACAATTCCAGCTATAAAAAATGCATTTACTCCATACTCTTTCTCAGCCTCAACAAAAACATCTGCAAGATGAACCATAGTTTTAGCTCCTGTAGTATTTATAAGTACTTCCTTCATTTCTTCTTCAGTTATACCGCTAATTACTGTAACATTTTCTCTTAAATAAGAGACATTTTTTACTCTATTTTTTTCAATATTTTCTTCTTCTCTAATTCTTGCTTGTAATTTTTCATACTCTATTTTAAGATTTTCCAATTCTTCATTATTTATTTTTTCATCATCTATAATATTTAATGATAAATTCTCCCCTGAAACTATAGAATATTTTGATACTATATTAAAACTAAATATCATAGCTAATAAACACATATAAATCATAAGATATTTTTTAAAATTCACATTATCACTCCCCTGATATATAAGTTCAATAATCTACTTTCATTGTCCTTTTAGCAAGTTTTGATAAGAAGGTATATAACATGATATATTTTGTTTTATTTTTAGTTTTTATACATATATTTTTTATTATTTTTTTAARTATTTT
>NZ_CP048741.1:758202-761478 GCF_018336475.1 Romboutsia sp. 13368 | reverse complement strand
TATTTTATATTTAATACAAATTCTATAGTATTTTATGTATAATAGTTTTTATTCATAAATAAATTTAGTTTATTGTAAATATATTGGGTAAATAATATTATAGGATGGTGATTAATGTGAATGATAAGATAAAAATAACCTTTAAAAATAATTTTGTAAGAATAGTAGAAAGCAATAATATCAGAAATTTTAATTCTCTAGTAGATTGGTTAGAAAAATTTAATAAAGGCGAAGATGTACCCTTTCTTACTATGTCTGGAAGAGATTTAGGAAGCGCTATAGCTATAAATAAAAATAATGTAAAAAGCATAGAGTTTATAAAATAAATAAGCTGATAGATATTCTATCAGCTTNNTTATTTTATAAAYTTGTATTAAATTTTATCTATTATTAATTAAATATACTNNNNCTTTAACTAATTCATTAACTTCTTTTATTAAATTTTCACTTATTTGATCAGCTACTGGCTTTCCTTTTATTATTAAATTTTATCTATTATTAATTAAATATACTCTTTAATTATTTTATTTTATCAACAATATCAGTTAATATACTATCTAAACTATCACTAACTTCTGATACTCCATTATGAGTTATATTAACAATTTCTTTTGTCATAGGAAGTTCTCCTAAAAGATTTAAGTTCATTTCACTTAAAAATTTATTTGTTTCCTCTCCTTCAAATAACTTTATCTTTTTATCACAATCAGGACATTGTATATAGCTCATATTTTCTACAACACCTAATACATTTATATTTAACATTTTAGCCATATTAACAGCTTTTGCAACAATCATTGAAATCATATCTTGAGGCACTGATACCATTACTACTCCACTTATTGGTATAGATTGCATTACTGTAAGAGCTACATCTCCAGTACCTGGAGGCATGTCTATTAATAAATAATCTAGCTCGCCCCACATTACATCTTTATAAAATTGTTTTACAGCATTTCCTATCATAGGACCTTTCCATACTATTGGTTGATTTTCATTGTCTACCATATAGTTTATAGACATTGTTTTTATACCTTCTTTACTTTCTATAGGGTATATATCTTTACCATTTGACATAGCCCTTTGATTTTGAAGATTCATAAGTCTTGGTATACTTGGACCTGTTATATCTGAATCCATTATTCCTACTTTATATCCCATTTTATTTAATTTTTTAGCAAGTAGCGCAGTTACTGTAGATTTACCAACTCCACCTTTACCACTCATAACACCTATTATCTTACCAATTTTATTATTAGGGTTATTTTCTATATTGCAAGTTGCTTGACTCTTACATCCATTTTTTGATGGACATGAATTACAGTTTGACATATCTTTATTCCTCCAATTTATGTTAAGTAAAAATTATTTTGAATTTATAGTATATATTTACCCATTTTTTTATTATTTACTAATATTATTAAAAATTATTAATCTTTTATACTAACTCATAAAATAATACAAAATATTAAATGATTTAATCATATTTCTAATTATAAACTGCTATATTCTCAATTTTTGTTGCGCTAAATTGTTGATATTGTTATAATTTTTATAATATTTTAATTGGAGGGATATAAAATGAATAACAAAACTAAACTAATCGTACTAAATGGACTTCTGATAGCATTTGTTTGTGTTGCTACTATGGTTATACAAATACCAGTTCCTATGACTGAGGGGTACGTTAACATAGGTGATAGTATTATTTTTGTAACATCAATTGTATTTGGACCAATACCTGGTATGATTGCTGGTGGAATTGGTTCTGCTTTAGCTGATATTTTAACAGGCTATTCACATTGGGCTTTATTCACATTAATAATAAAAGGATTTGAGGGATATATAGTTGGTTTTATAGTTAGAAAAAATACTAATTTAATAAAAAGTATTTTAGCTACTTTATTAGGTGTTATTATTATGGTATTTGGATATTTAATATCTGGTGCATTCTTACAAGGTAGTTTTATAGTCTCATTAGGTTCAGTTCCTTCTAATATTATTCAAGGTATAGTTAGTATGGTTATTGGTATACCTCTTTCTTCATATCTTCTTAATATAAAATACATAAAATCATTAAAAAATATCTAGTAAATAAAATAAACTATAATATATACTTTTATAATAAATTTAATAAAAAAAGGTATAGGATATTTAAATTCCTATACCTTTTTTTACTATTCTTTTAACATATCTATTGCTCCTAATGCAATGTGAGCAACACCAACTCCTACTAATAAAGCTCCAGTCATATTTGCATAGTCTCTAGATTTAAATCTTCTTGCTTTAGATTGGTTAGAATCTATAGCTAAACCCGCCGTTGTTACAGCTACTCCTAATGTAACAGGTATTAATCCTTTTTTCATTATGTTTTACCTCCTTAATGTAAATTTAATATTATTTTTTACATTAAAAAGTTTATTATAGTATGAAATATATTACTATTTTGAAATTATAAGTAATTACATATTATTATTTCTTATAATTTCAAATAATTTTTATACTGCTTTAGCACTTACTACATTAACACCTGTTCCTAATATATTTTCAACAATTACATCTCCTACATTTATAGGTGCATTTACAGTTATTTTATCTAATTCTTTCATAATTTCAAACATCATACCTTTTGGTATAGAGTCTTCAGTTTTTACTGGGAGTAAATTTAAATATGATCCATTTAATTTTACTGTAGTAGTTATAACTCTTCTTGGATTAGTTAATTCTTCTACTCCGTATTTTTCTCCTCTTTTACAAGTATTTCCTTCAACTTTATATCCATTATCTAATTTCGTAACTTGAAGTGGACATCCCATTGGACAAACTATACAAGTTATATTAGCTATATTACTCATTTTATGCCTCCTCTACACAAACAGAAATATCCCCTGTTATATTTTTTAATAATTCTTTACCTATTTTGATATTTTCCATTTCAGATGGAATCATATGACGTCTTTTCTTTTCAAGTATTACCGTATCATTACTTCTTACAACTAATTTTTTATTCTTATATATATTTCTAACTCTCATAAATAAGTTTATATCTTCTTCACAATTTGTATCTATACTTTGTGGCACTATATATGAAATTCCATCATTTGCAATAGTGTTTACTGTAGGATTTTTTTGCAATTTATTTAAAGAGTAAAGTGCTGCATTTTTACCAGCTATCCTACTTTCTTTAGTAACAAAATCAACTAAGTCATGAACATGAACAACATTTCCACAAGCAAATACACCTTCTATATTAGYKKWMRWWGAGTTATTTACTAT
>NZ_CP048741.1:757830-757900 GCF_018336475.1 Romboutsia sp. 13368 | reverse complement strand
AGATCCATTATATCATCATGACCAAAACATACATTTATATTAGATTCAACCATTTCTTTAGCTCTTGTAA
>NZ_CP048741.1:757293-757423 GCF_018336475.1 Romboutsia sp. 13368 | reverse complement strand
ATTCCTTCTTGTGGAAATGCAACTATTTGAATAGTTACATAATCTTTTAACTCTTCTCTTAGCTCTACCATAGCTTTTATGGCARTTAAGTTCGGATCTGTCGTATCAACATGAGTTCTTATAAATTGTA
>NZ_CP048741.1:756950-757070 GCF_018336475.1 Romboutsia sp. 13368 | reverse complement strand
GTTTACTTCTATATTTGAGTCTATTTTTGTTATTATTCCATCTTTTATTAATATATCTACTAAGTTGTCATTGTTTCTTAATTTTGCATTTTTGATTAACATCTTTTCCCTCCTAAAGTA
>NZ_CP048741.1:756852-756927 GCF_018336475.1 Romboutsia sp. 13368 | reverse complement strand
TTTATAAATAAAGATATTGAAATAACTAAAACTATATTTATATCTTTTATAAATATGAATGCTATAATTGCAACT
>NZ_CP048741.1:756772-756844 GCF_018336475.1 Romboutsia sp. 13368 | reverse complement strand
ATACTACATAAGTTACAATTGCAACTATTACTGAATTTAAAGGTGTTATTCCTTTTAATGTATATGCTCCTA
>NZ_CP048741.1:753606-755133 GCF_018336475.1 Romboutsia sp. 13368 | reverse complement strand
TARTAAAGGAGTATAAAAATGATTTTAAATTTAGACTTTAATAGCGATGTTCCTATTTATGCTCAGATTAGAGAACAAATAATTAAATCTATTGCTAGTGGAGATTTAAAAATAAATGAATCTTTACCATCAGTAAGAAATATGGCAGAAGAAATAGGGGTAAATCTTCATACAGTAAATAAATCTTATAATTTACTTAAAGATGAAGGCTACATAAATATAGACAGAAGAAAAGGTGCAATTGTAAATAAATTACCAATTGATAAAACCGATGATAACATGAATAAAATTGAATCTATGTTAGACCTTTTGGTAGCTCAAAGTTATCTCTTAGGAATGTCTCGTGAAGAATTTTTAAATTATAGTAATAAATTATTTGATGAATATGAGGTGAAAGATTATGAATAGTAGTTTGGCTTTAATTATTAATGTTCCAATATTATTTTTACTTTATGTATTAACTTATTTTACTCAAGCTTTAAGTGGTAAAAGACAATTTTATGGAATAAGCTTAAATTCTGATTATTTTTATAAAGATGAATTTAAAACTTTAGATAAAAAATATAAATTATTTACAACTATAGGTTTTATAATATCTTTAACTCTTGAATTAATATTTGTATATATATTTAAAGCTTATTTAATTTCTTCAATTTTACCAATGTTAGTCTTTTGTTTATATAACTTTATTTTATATGTAAATATTCATAATAAAGTAAAGATACTAAAATCTAAGTTAGCACCAAATATCTCTGATTTAGATTTAGAAAAAACTAGTGTTATATTAGATACTGACTTCATTGTAGAAAAAAATAAAATAGTAAAAAAGTACTCATTAATACTTTTAATACCTTTAATAATAGCTACTTTAGTTGGAATATATGTATTAGCTAATTATAACTCTATACCAGATATAATTCCTACTCACTGGGGACTAAAAGGAAATGCAGATGCATTTGCAGATAAATCATTTATAAAAATATTTTCTATTGTAGTCATGATGATTATGTTTGGAGTTATTATATATCTAGCATCTATATATTCTTTAAAATCTAGAGTTAAATTAGATCCTAATTTTATAGATAATAGTAAAAAGTCTCAATTATACTATTTAAATATGTTTGGTATTACTTTTTTAATGTTAAATATAGGATGTCAAATTTTATTTATAAATATACTTATTGCTACTATGAATGGTAGTAGTGTAAATCCTTTTATATTATGGACAGCTACAATTATAATTATTTTAACTGCTATTTATCAAACATATTTATATTATAAATCACCTAATAAAAATAAAAATGCATCTTACTCTATAGATGACGATGATTCTTTATGGATACTAGGTTCTATATATAATAATCCTAATGATCCATCAATTTTTGTTAATAAAAGATTTGGCGCAGGTTGGACTATAAACATTGGTACGACTAAAGGTAAAATATTCTTTATATTACCATTTATAATAATTATACTTTCATTATTTTTTATATAATCTGTTGTAATAGCTGTTTTGCTAAATATATT
>NZ_CP048741.1:751050-753599 GCF_018336475.1 Romboutsia sp. 13368 | reverse complement strand
ATTTTCTATTAATTCTCTATAGAAGATAACTCTTTTACAAATTCTTCATCTTCTTTAGCCCATAAAAGAGACCTACTAACTGCTTTTTTCCAACCTTTATATAATAAGTTTCTCTTAGCATCACTCATATTAGAAGTAAACTCTCTATCTATTAACCAAGAGTTCTTAATATCATCCTTGCTGCTATAGAACCCTACAGCAAGACCTGCTAAATATGCAGCTCCTAGTGCAGTAGTTTCAATAACCTTAGGTCTATTGATACTAGTATTTAATATGTCAGATTGGAATTGCATTAAGAAATYATTAGCACTTGCTCCACCATCAACTTTAAGTTCTTTTAACTTAAGGCCAGAATCTTCTTGCATTGCATTTAATACATCTTTAACTTGGTATGCTATTGATTCAAGTGTTGCTCTAACTAAATGTGCTCTATTAGCACCACGAGTAAGACCCATTACGCATCCTCTAGCATACATATCCCAATATGGTGCTCCAAGTCCTGCAAATGCAGGTACAACGTAGACTCCATTAGTATCAGGTACACTATTTGCATAGAATTCACTTTGCCCAGCATCATATAATACTCTAAGCTCATCTCTTAACCATTGTATAGATGCTCCACCTATAAATATGCTTCCTTCTAATGCGTATTCTACCTTACCATCAACACCCCAAGCTATAGTTGTTAATAGCCCATTTTTAGACTCAACCATTTTTTCTCCTGTATTCATAAGCATAAAACATCCTGTTCCATAAGTGTTTTTAGCACTACCTTCTTCAAAACATGTTTGCCCAAATAAAGCTGCTTGTTGATCTCCTGCACATCCTGCTATTGGTATTTGTGCTCCTGATAACATTCCTTCATCAGTATGACCATATATACAACTTGATGGTTTAACTTCTGGCAACATAGACTTTGGTATATCTAGTATTTCAAGTATCTCATCATCCCATTTTAGTTCTTTTATATTATAAAGCATTGTTCTTGCCGCATTACTATAATCTGTTACATGAACTTTCCCACGAGTTAAGTTCCATATTAACCAAGTGTCTACTGTACCAAATAATAAGTCTCCATTTTCTGCTTTTTCTCTTGCACCTTCTACATTATCAAGTATCCACTTTATTTTAGTAGCAGAAAAATATGCATCAAGTATTAATCCTGTTTTGTCTTTAATTAATTTTTCATAACCTTTTTCTTTTAATTCATCACATATTTCTGATGTTCTTCTACATTGCCATACTATAGCATTGTATACAGGTTTACCTGTGTTTTTATCCCAAACTATTGTAGTTTCCCTTTGGTTTGTTATACCTATTGCACTAACTTGATCTGGTCTTATGTAATTAGTTTCTAAGACTTCTCTCATTACTCCACTTTGACTTCCCCATATTTCCATAGGGTTATGTTCTACCCATCCTGCATGTGGATAAAATTGAGTGAATTCTTTTTGAGACGTTGCAACTATGTTACCTTCTTTATCAAATAGTATAGCTCTTGAGCTAGTTGTTCCTTGATCTAATGCCATTATATATTTTTTACTCATATTAATTCCTCCCAATAAAATTTATATTATAAATATCTAATCTATCTATTTAACTTCTNGATGATAGGCCTTGTATCATATCTAAATGTACAAATACTTTTTTATCGTATTTATGTAATTTATCAACTTTTTTCTTTAATGTTAATATATCTCCATTTAATAAAAATACAATATCACATTCAGATTTTATCACACTATCTAAATTATCTTCTTTTATTGCCCCTATAATTGGATTAAGCTCTAATAATTCTCTCATAAAAAATTCCCCTTATAACAAATTTACTTCTACTTATATTATACATAATTTTTTAAATTTTTTCATAAACTATAAAAAANCGTGGTAAGAAATTTACCACGTTTTATCTTTTTCGTTTTTTTCTTCATTTTTAATAATATCTTTAATATTATTTAAATTTGTTTTTATTTCATCTATAGAGGAACTACTCTTTAATATATCCTTAGTATATTGTAAAGCGTCATTGTAATGTCCATTGTAAAATCTGCTATCGCTCAAATTATTCACTCCTCTAACTAATTATTTTTAACATGGAGGAAAATGTCTTTTTCTAGCCAATCTATCTCCTACTATTTCTGATATTTTTTTATTTGATTGTATTTCTTTTGCTATTTCCATTTTAGTTGAATTTTCTTTTAATAATTTCTTCATTTCTTTATTGTTATCTAATTCTTCTCTTTTACTTGTCATAATAGTTTCCTTTCTTTTTATTTTGTTATATTTAAGTTGTCCATATCCAATACTTTTACTACAATTATTTTTTCTATTATTTAGTTAAATTTATCAATAATACTAACATCTGTATTTTACCCATAAGCAAAATAAATTATAAATTTATACATAAAAAAGAGACTTAAAAAAGCCTCTATAAATTATAATCTCTATTCCTTTCTTTCTGTTTATTCATATCGTAATGTGTATAGGTTGTAAACAACCCTCCAACAATAACTAAAAAATAATATACAAATATAGTATATAAAAATACA
>NZ_CP048741.1:747831-751030 GCF_018336475.1 Romboutsia sp. 13368 | reverse complement strand
TGTATAGGTTGTAAACAACCCTCCAACAATAACTAAAAAATAATATACAAATATAGTATATAAAAATACACAATATCCTATCATATCTTTAGGAAATACGTTAGCAAATATAGTAAAAAATACTATTTCATTAGCGCCTACATTGCCAGGTGTTGGAGCTGGAGAAACTGACATGTATAAAAACACTTGAAGTACAAAAATATGATAAAAGCTTAGTCTATTCAAATTAAACGCTTTATATATACAGTAAGATATACTAAAAAATACTGTAAGTTGTATTATTGTAAGTATTATACTAATAAATAGAGATTTTTTATCTTTCATAAACATTTTTATTGAATGACTATAATCATCTATAAAGTTATTTATAGTTTGTATTTTTTCATTTAATGACTTAAATATTTTTATTTTATATAAAATTTTAGATATTATATATACTATTTTTTTCATAGTATTAGGACTTAATACTATAATAATTCCTCCTAATAAAGTAACTATATTAATAAGCATTCCAATACTCATTAATATCAATATATAAGGTAATTTATTTCTAAGTAAGTCCATATTAAAAAACATTAAAATACCGCAATATATTGTAACTATACTTTGATATAATACAGTCTTATTTGTTACTATAGCAGTAGATTTACTAAGATTTATCCCATACTTATTAAATGTATATATTTGCATAGGTTGACTTCCAGAAGCAAATGGTGTTACTAAATTATAATAAAATCCCATCATAGCTATTTTTACAGATAAAAATCTAACCTTTGTTTTTTGTATAGATTTTGTTAATATATTTATTATTATAGATTCAAGTATTATATAAATTATCATTAATAAAAATCCAAGGAGTATAAACTTTTTATCAACTAACCTTATAACTGTAGGTATTAATGTAATGTCTAGTGTTGTCGATAGTAAATAAACTGTTGTACATATTAAAAGTATTAAAAAACTATATTGTAAACATGTTTTTTTAGTCTTAGTTAAATTTAGCATATTCCTTCTCCTAATTTATTCGATACTAATCATAATATACTAAATTATTAAATTTGTACAATACCTTTCCTATATTTTTGTACCATTTTATAATTTAAATCAATATACTATTACATAATATGGATATAATTTACCAAAATATTANTKTTAAAAGATTTTTTCCATTCTTATTTTCATTTTCATGTTTAGGCATAAGTATATTCTCCTTTATATAATTATCGTATAGAGTTAWTTAAATCAATATACTATTACATAATATGGATATAATTTACCAAAAATATTATGTTATAATACTCATAAAAAGAATACTTTTTTAATAGTACATATTATATGTAAATAAATTTTTAAAAGAAAGGATATTAAAATGAAGAAAATATCACTATTTTTAGTTATTAATGCTATATCATTGTATATAGTATCAAACTTAATGGATAGTATGTATATAGGCTCACTTAAATCATTATTAATTCTTACAATTATATTTGGAATACTTAATTCAACTATAAAGCCAATTCTAAAGTTTTTCTCATTTCCAATAACATTTTTAACTTTAGGTTTATTTTCTTTAGTTATTAATGGTTTTGTTTTAAAATTAGCATTTATGGTAGTTTCTAATGTCTATCTTTATGGATTCTTTAGTGCTATAATAGCATCTATTTTATTATCTATAGTAAACTCTGTTTTATACAGCATATTAGATTAATAAAAAGTACTGACTTAAAGTCAGTACTTTTATTATTAATATAATAAATTATNNNATTATTAATATAATAAATTATCTTCTATTTCTTTATTTTCAGTATGAAGTAATTTTTCACAGGTTAAATTTATACCTATTGCTCCTATTGGTGCTGTTATTAATACACTTAATATAGCAATTGCCTGCATTACCTCACCACCTACGACTCCCATTTGAAGTGGTATAGATGCTTTTGCAGATTGAACAGTTGCCTTTGGGAGATATGCTATTATACAAAATAACTTTTCTTTTTTACTTAAATTTGTACCACTTAGTGCAATTATTACACCTATAGAGCGTACAGATAAAGAACATATTAATATTATAATTCCAATTATTAAATATCTACCTACTAATGAAGGATTAATTGACATTCCAACAAATGTAAATAAATATAACTTACCATATTTCCATATATTATTCATGCTATCTAATATTGATTTAGCATAAACTTTTATATAATTTCTTATAAAAAATCCATAAACCATAATTGCTAGTAATGAGTTAAATATTTCTAAATGTAATTTTTTCTCTATTATCCTCATAGCTAAACATATAGCAAAAGTTATTATAGCTCTTATGTATTTATTTTCTGTATGTTCAATTATACCCTTACTTAACTTAAATACCATAAATCCAACAAGTATACTTATTATTATAGTTATAGGTATTGATATAAGATTTGAAACTAATGATATATTCTCATTATTACTACTTTGCATATATATTGCTAAAAATGTTGTAAATAATGTTATAGCTATAGTATCATCCGCACTTGCTCCAACTAATAGCATTTGTGGTATAGCCTTATCTTGACCGATTTTCCTATCTATAAGAGATACCATAGATGGTATAAGTACAGCAGGTGATACTGCTGCTATTATGAATCCAAGTATTGAACCTTGAATAAATGTAAATCCTAAAAACTTCATAGCTAAAAAAGCTATAGTAAATCCTTCTAATGTTGCTGGAACTATACTTAAAAGTACGGCAGGTCTTCCTATTTGTTTTATCTGAGATAAACTTATACCAAGTCCTCCTATAAATAATACAGTAACTAAAGCTATATCTTTTATAAACGGTGCTATATCTAATGTATAACTTGGAACTATATTAAAAAATGAGGGTCCTATAAGCATTCCAACTATCATCATACCTATAAGTGCTGGTAACTTAATTTTTTCTGCTAACTTACCACTATATGTTGCTATTGTACCTATTATTAATAAGCTTAATACTAAAATTCTAATCTCCTCCTTTTATTACAAATAAATAGACTCCTACCCTTAAAGTTAAGAGTAGGAGTCATTATCTTTCGCATTTAATGGTGAACTCCATCACCTTTTTATTTATATATAAATATTATCATGTACCACAATATTTTGCAAACTTAAAATCCCATTACGTCATTATATATTTATTTTATATAAAATTTAATATAACTTATATTGTTTC